>JABXJU010000327.1 GCA_013375405.1 Candidatus Helarchaeota archaeon | reverse complement strand
TCCGATCTTATGTTGCACCACAAGCTTTGGCAACCTCAACCCCATCGATTGAAGTTTCCCGATATCCATAGGGGGCTGTAGTAGCAGAATCCCTGTGGGAGTTGTCGGTGCAGCTTGCCCTCCAGTCATTCCGAACACTTTGTTATGTAACAGAACAGCAATTGTATCGACATTTCTTCGACAAGTATGAACGAAATGATTTGTTCCAATGGATAATAAATCACCATCTCCTGCAATACAGATCGGTTTTAGGTCAGGATTTGCTGCTTTAATCCCCGTAGCGACTGGTAACGTTCGTCCATGGAGAGTCATAAGGCATTGTCCAGGAAGCAAGGGTGGCATGATACTATAGCAACCAACTCCTACAATTAGAGGATAGTTCTCAGGATCTAAATTATTATCTCGAAAAACTCGACCAAACGCTTGTGCGATTGCACCATATCCGCACCCCCTACAGAATAAATTGATAGGGCGTCCTATCGTTCTCCCTGTAATGGTATAAGGCGTAATTGGATGTTCGGGCTTTTCAGAAGGTCCCAGGAATGCAGCACTCATGTAGATACAACCTCCTTAATTGCTTTCATAATCTCTTTAGGTTCATGTAACTTTGAAATTTGGGAAATTAAGGTAACAGGGGTCCCTTCCTTGTAAGCAACTCTTTCCACTTCAGGGAGAAGCTGTCCCATATTGATTTCAGGTAGAAAAATATGGTTTACATTTTTAGCAAGATCTTGAACTTCTTTAGAGGGAAATGGCCAGACGGTGATTAATTTAAGAAGTCCAATTTTTATTCCTTCTGCTCTTGCTTCTCTAACAGCCCGAAGACCGGTTCTTACTGGAAGTCCATAAGCAATAATAGCATACTCAGCATCTTCCAAATAATACTCTTTTGTAATGCAGATTTCATCCTCGTTATTCGTGATTTTTTTGCATATTGCATTGACCATTTTTTTAGAAATCTTGCCATCCTCTACCGGAATTCCCATTTCACTATGAGTCACGCTCGGCAACCATCTGGGAAAATAAGGCGTTCCAATCTGTGGTGTAGGGGGTATTTTAAATTTTGTATATCTCTTTTTTGCAGTAGTAAAAAATTGTGTAGCATCGGATTTGCCTTTTTCTCTTGGGATAATTCGTTCTTCCATTTCTTCTTTAGGAGGAATAAGAACTCTTTCATGGGTGTGTCCTAACCAGCTATCTGATAATACGACAACAGGAGTTCGCCACTTGTCAGCTAAGTTAAAGGCTTCAAATGTATACTCAAATAGTTCTTGACACGTGCTTGGAGCAAGAGCAATCACCTCATAATCACCATTTCCACCGAAACGCGTTTGCATAATATCTCCATGATGCGGAAGACTAACAATTCCAGATCCTGGACCTGTTCGCTGGACATCTGCAACAACGATTGGAAGTTCGATACATGCTGCCCAACTCATGCATTCCTGCATTAAAGAGAAACCAGGACCACTGGTGGAGGTCATAGCCCTTGTGCCCGCTATTGAAGCCCCTATGACTGCCGCTATACTTCCAATTTCATCTTCCATTTGGAGAAATATCCCATCTACTTCAGGTAGTCGTCTACTCATCCGCTCTGGAACCTCATTTTGCGGTGTTATGGGATATCCTGCAAAAAATTTACACCCAGCAGCTAGAGCACCTTCAACCATCGCACTATTTCCCATCATAAGATGTTTTCCCGTTAATACGGCTTTATCTTCAAGCACTTTGCTCAACTCCTTCTTTTCCTTCTAATTCACTTTCCTCAACTACATAAATTGAGAAATCAGGACATGTAATTTCACATAGCTCGCAAAATTTACATTCCTTACCATCTACCAATTGTGGAGGATATTGTATTCGACTATTCAATTCATTTGATGACTCTAAACACTTAGTCGGACAAATTTCTATACACAAATTACAACCTTTACAACGTTCTTTTTGGAGAAACAGAACTTTACCTTTCGCTATATAAAGTGGAGGAATAAAATCACCTCTCCTTGACACATCTATTGTGATAAAATAATACTATTTTATTATTTTAATTATCCAATTTTTTTTTTAAAATAGAATTAGTTTTCTTATGTTGGCTATCTCTTTAAATTAATCTGATTTAGTCAAAATACGGATTAATATTCTCAGGAATTGGTTCTCGTTCCAATCGCTTCATCGTAATTGCATCATTAGGACACCCAGCAGCGCAAAGACCGCAGCCCATACACCTGTTCTCATTGATTTGAGACACATCTTCAACTGTGATTGCACCAAACTTACATCTATCCACACAAGTCCCGCAAGCAACACAAGCATCAGTATTAACATTAGCGATATAATTTGCTTTGGCAATTGCTTTGGGATTATTCAACCCCGGCCTTGTTAATCCTGCCAGAAGCCCGCAGCAGCATTCACAGCATGAACAGATGATATTAACAACTCCTGTATAGTTGTCAGTTGTATGAACTAAACCCAGTTCTGAAGCTTCTTTCATTATTTCAATAACTTCTTCTTTCGACAGTCTCTTAATTACAGGATCGCCTAAACTAAGTACTCCCTCCGCCAGAAATCCTAACATTATACAGTTTAGGATTGGATATACACCCTTGCATTTCCTCCTACCCTCAGCTTCTGCTCTTTGACGACAAGGACATGGAATGCGTGCAAAACTCGAATTTTGATTTATAATGTTATAGACTTCTTCGATTGGTATAATATCGTGGGCGGGTTCTATTTTCTCACTAACAGTTAGTATTCGAGTGCGAGGAATTCCCTTCTTATTTGTTTCCCAAGATTTGTAATATCCTTCTTCCTCAAAGAATTTTCTGCTTAATTTGGCAAAGTTCACGACATCTTTTCCATCATAATTTACTTTTAAAACAAACGGCATATCGTAAATCATTAAGGGGAATGGAATAGCATAACCACCTGCTTCCGTAACGAAACCTTTTTCAGCTAATGAATGTAGAATCTTCTTTAGTTCCTGTTTATCGCGGTTTAATATTTTCGCAAGGTTTCTTAAAGAAATAATCTTTGGAAAGATTTCCAGATGCTGGACGATTTCTGCCGCTTCTGAATCATACATCAAACTTAAATATTCAAGATAAGTGTCTGTTGGGTTTCCTTTTTCATCAATAGCAACACCTTGCGTAACTTTACTTAATTTCTTAGCAATATTCATTAATGCTGCTCTACTTTCAATTGATTTACTCAATAAAATTCACCTACATTATAAAAGTTTACTTTTTTAATACTAAGTTTTAATTTAAATAATGCCTTTCTTTTTTAACTCAGCAATTTTTTCATCAGAAAATCCACATAAATCTTTAAGAATTTCACGATTATGTTCTCCTAAGTCAGGTGCGGGCGTTCGAATCGAACCTGGGGATTCACTCAATTTTATTAATATCCCTGGGACTTTAATGGTTCCAAATTTCTTGGTTTGGATTTCTTCAACCATATTTCTAGCGAGAAGTTGTGGATCTTTTCGTACTTGCTCGAAATTATAAACTTTACCA
>JABXJU010000326.1 GCA_013375405.1 Candidatus Helarchaeota archaeon | reverse complement strand
TGTGAGTAGTCCAGAAATGCGCTTTATCCAAATAGGTCGCGGCAAACGTGTTAATTGATAAAAAATGGGGGGCCAAGGTTCATAGAATTGAACCGTATCTGCATTTTTAAGGGGTTGAAGAAAATCGTACTTTTTAGCATAAGGAGGCGACCATTTATGCATATTAATACCTTCCCACATCCATGAGTATTCGCTATAATTAGATAATAATGCACCATTATTTGCCCCTGCGCTCAATAGAAAAATGCAAGCATTATAAGCTGAATTAGCATGCTCCGGATCCTGTTCATTTCGAATATCTTTTAAAATATCTAGTATTTTGTTTCCAGCTTCATGAAAATCAGGAATTTCTTTAGGTATATCCTTAAGCTTTGTTCCTAATTTCATATGGCGTTTTTCGAGTAATTCATCACCTGGCTTTATGTACCAATAATTAGTAGCCAGCCCCTGCTCAAAATGGAAATTTATCACAAATTGAATCTCTTTATCCATGTCATGTGCAGCCATATATGAAACATCTGCAGAATTTCCATAAATTAAGCGGATAGCACCTTGCTGAAGGTCCGCCCTAACAACAAGAACCGGAGGTAAAATCCAAAAAGATACTACCTTGTGTGGATCCTTAACAGATTCCTCTTGGATTTTCTTTGCGAGTGCAATTGCCTCCTCCATACGCATGACCAATTCTTCAAGGGTAGCTTCTACAAAATCATCGTATTTCACCCAAAATTCTTCCCATCCTTCTTTCCTCACCAAGCGCCAGACGAAAGAACAAAAAGGAAGGTAAGGTTTGGAATAAAGAAAATCTGGAATTGTATTATAGATCTCTTTATCGGTGGACAAAGACTCACCATCTTATTTATTTTATACCAATAATAAGATCTCTTTCGCCTGCGGGTCGAAATTGCCGTAGGGCTGCTTTAGCAATTGCTAGGCGTGGATGTTTGAAGTCGAAAACGAGGTGTGGATCCGCAAAAGCGACTTTTACAACTGGACTTGTGGAAAAGGCAGCCCCACGACCTGCCATAGATCCCATTGCAGCAGCGCAATAACCACCTCCATGACCTGCCGTAAAGGATGCAACCGGGTAATTCATTCCTCTTAATTCTGCAACTACTCCCTCTTCAATCCTACAAGAACCTGTATACGGTGATCCCACATGATCTTGAACTTCTTGCCCTGCCCAACCTGTTCGGAGCCAACCTTCTTTCATGAGTAATCCGATAGCGTAGTGCATTGACATTAAACCTAAGGTGGCAGAGCCTGTGAGAAGCCCTGCGACACTTGCGGCTAAATTACCTATCATCGAAATACGATGAGCTCCGCCCCAATGAAATTCAGTAAGGGCTGGGAATTTTTCATATGATTCCATTCCATATTGGATCGTAAGGTCAACAAACCAACGGATCGTCTCCCATTTTGGAGGAATTCTTTTAACATTTTTAGTGTATTTATGTAACATTTCTGTTAAAGATTCTACAAATTCTTCAAGTACATTACCACAATATCCCGCTGCTGCCACGGTAGTAGAGAATCCGATACCTCCTGACATATAAAATGAAAGCCAATATTGCTCGAAAAGTACCGCACTCATTCCACCACCCTCTGCCATGGCATAAAGATATTTTCGTCCTTCATCTAAATCTTCACCAATTGCAGTTAGAAATGGTTTAGCTTCAAGGTCTCGTTCACATTGCATGAAATCTGCAACAAACCCAAATGGAAAGCCTCCAGGTTCATTCTGGGCCCGCGCACGAGCAAACCACGTACGTTCACCCATTTGAATTAATTGAGCAGATTTGGCAGCAAAAGCTAGATCTGAAATGATACTCTCCCCTGTTAAGCGGTATGCCGAAACAAAGGCCATTGTGGATTGCATTGCCGCCCAGCGATAGACAACTCCTCCATCGGCCATACGGACTGCAATGGTGGGGACTCGAACAACCAGGAACATCGTATCGCCAATAGCACGCTTTAGCTGCTCTGCTCGACTAGGATGGAATAACGAGTCAATATTAATATAAAATCGTTTATCCAGCATATCTCGAATTTCATCATCACCTGTTATAACCTTTGCGTATGCATCTTTTGTTAACCCTGGATTTATTTCTGCCATATGCTCTTGTGCGACTGCCCCACCCGCCATTGTATGCTGTATCGTTTCGAGATAAAGGTTTACAGTTTCTGGCGTAATTTCTTTTCCTGCCCGAACTTGTAATACCCGATGTGGAATATCTAAATTTAAGATGACCGTGCGTTTCATATCATCAACCATTTGCTGAATAGCTGCATTGTTAACATGATGGAGGTCATCAAAATCGACCAGGGTGTCAGTCCCGCTAATAAGGTATGGTTCGAGAGCCCTTTGACCAAGCGGTATGCCCACGGCTCGATTATACATAGGAATACCTCGTTCGACTGCTATTTGATGCGCCATTTTCATGAATTCAGCCTTTCGTTTAGATTGCCTAAAACCACCGCGGCGGTACATTTGAGGATCGGTTCCTAATAGTGGATCTACGCCGAAAATTTTGCGCATCGTCTTATATACTTCTCTCTGTTTTTCAGTCTCGAGGAATTGTTTCGAAATATTAAACAAATCATAACCGTACTCTATATCTCGGATTGTTCTTTCTCTTTTTTTCTCTGACGGCATTTAAAAACCTCATTTGAGCAACTATATAAAAAAATTATTCTTCGTTATTTATAAAATACGAAGACGATAAATATCTTTCTTTTTAATTAACAAAATATAACATTTTCTGTATTTATAATCATAAAATAATTCGAGAAATCTGTTTGGTTTACCACCACCTCTTAAAACTAACATTAATAGTAACCGATAAAATCGGTAATAATTCCTTTTAATAGACTCAAAGTAACTTTAATAAAGACGTTTTTTCGTAAATTAAACAAATTAAAACTATTAAGTTAATAATTTCATAATTGAAAACATTATGAAGAAAGGAATATAGGAATAGCGAAAGAGTATTAGTGAGTTAGATTAAAATGGCGGATGAAGCAACATATAAAAAAATATATGCGCAATATAAATCAATTGTTGGTCCTGACCGTATTTCCAACGAAGGACCAGTCTTAATTGCCTATGAAAGGGATCAACATTGGCCTTTTGTTGTTCCAACGCGCCCAGCAATCGTGGTAATGCCTAAAACAACTGAAGAAGTTCAAGAAATTGTAAAAATCGCAAACGAACATAAAATTCCCATTGTACCTATGAGTCGTGGCGTGAACGTAAGGGGATTGTGCGTTCCTGCGAAGGAAGGGAGTATTCTTGTCGATTTACGACTTATGAATCGGGTTTTAGAAGTTAATCCCGAGATGATGACTGCAACTGTTGAACCAGGGGTAACCCATGGACAGTTACAACTCGCTGCCTATGAAAAAAATTGCCGAATTTGTATTCCGGGTGCTCCAGCTACTGGCTCTATTTTAACTAATTACCTACTAAGGGGAGTTTATCATACAAATGCAGGGGATGGGATCGATCACGCGCTAAGTGCAGAGATAGTGC
>JABXJU010000325.1 GCA_013375405.1 Candidatus Helarchaeota archaeon | reverse complement strand
CACGAATCCGGTTAAATTTGAAGAAAGGAATATAGATCGAAAATTATTGGAGCACCTCACTAACCTCAAAAGTGTGTCCTATGCTACAGAACTTAGACAAATGGCCAATGGATATCTTAGTTACGAGAAAGATGATTATTCATTTGCCCTAGAATGGGCCAGAACTCTATGGGTTCCGTATTTTAACATACCTTATCCCGATATACACGAAAGATTGGAACCAGTGTTAAAGGAACTCTATCCAAAATATCGTGATCACTTCCTTCACCAATTTCAGGTCTTTCTGTTGGGATCAATAATGATAGACTGCTTAATTACATTTCGAAAACTGAATGGAAACAAGGATACATTAAGTAAGGGTTGGCTTTTAACCGCCACTTTTCATGACTTTGCTCAGGCAATTCAAAAATATGATGATTGGAGTCAAAATTTTTTCAAAGATAGCCTTGAAATTGACAGACCTCTCGGATCCCTCGAATTGAAAAAAGACTATGTTGAAAACACCTTCTCGTCGTCTGTAGAACACATTATTTCATGCTTAGGGAAATGTTTTTGCGATTTTGATGAACAGAATCGAACAGAAAATTACAATAAGATTAGACACTTTTTCTATCATCAAATAACTGACAAGAAGAATCACGGTTTATTAAGCAGTCTGTCCTTGCTAAAAAGATTTGAAGGAAAAAGTGAATTTCATACAGTAACCCTACCATCTGCTGCAGCTATCACCATTCATGATGAGGAAATTTGGCAGGCTCTGAATGGAGCGATGGAAAAATCCGATGAAATTGAATGGATTACAGAACTCTGTACACTCAAACCCTTGCCTCAGTTGAAGCTTAATACTGAACCATTGTCATTTCTCTTAATTCTATGTGATAACATTCAAGATTGGGGAAGACACTTTAGAGACAAAAAATTAGAGGAGGGTTCAAGTGCTGCAAATATTGGATTAAGGTCTGTCGATTCCAAAGAGGACAGGATTACTATTCAGTTATTTGTGAATGTCAACAGTAATAGCTTAGGATTTTTAAAATATAAAGTAGATACATTGAATTTAGTAAAGACCCTATTACGATCATCTTCCCCTCACTTCCTGATCGAACTTTGGGACAGAGGGAAAAATGAGAAGTTAAATATGGATGTAGAAATTGGTGGTTGATTGAGACGTGTATCTCATCCTTAAGAGCATTGGCATGAGAATCTGCATCATTAGCAAATATCCCCCCATTGAAGGAGGAGTTTCTGCAAGGGTGTACTGGCTCGCAAAAGCACTGGGGGGACGAGGACATGAAATTCATATCGTTACCAATGCTCAGGAAGTCGAAAATGAATATAAAGAACGGATTAATAACAATGATCGGGAATATACACCCCAAAATGTCTATGTGCATAGCACTGAGCTCAATACTAATCCCTGGCATATTCCCTTCTCAAAAGCATATACTGAGAGAATCGCCAACCTAGCTATCGAAATTATCGAAAAGCATGATATCCAACTCATTGATTCCTACTATATCCTTCCTTACGGCATCGCCGCATTTCTTGCCAAGAATATTACTGGAAGACCTCAGATTCTCCACCATGCGGGAAGCGATATAGGTAAACTCTTTACATCATCGTCCTATAATACCCTCTTTAAGGCAATTTTTCAGAGGGTAGATAAAATTATTACTATTTCTCCCCTGAAAAAAATGTTTCTCTCCTTCGGAATACCCGAATCAAAAATCGCATTTGATGAGAAAGTGAGCGTCGATACAAGAGCCTTCAACGCGGAGGCTTCTCCATTTCCTCTTTCTGATTATGTCGAAAGAGAAATACCCGAATGGCCAATAATCACCTACATTGGAAAGATTAACTACCACTGGAAGAATAAAGGCTTATACGAACTCGTAGAGGCAGTGAAAGAAATAAAGGATGATTTTTTATTATTGTTTGTGGCGAATGGAAGGGGATTACGCGAATTTCAAAATCTAGTGCGAGAGAAAAATCTCGAAAAACGCTCAATTTTTCTAGGCTTTGTTCCTCCCTGGAAAATACCTTCAATAATCAAACTTTCGACCTGTGTAGTTGTACCCGAGAGAGAATTTCCCATTCAGTATCATACGCCCATCCTTCCAAGAGAGGTAATGAGCGTTGGAAAATGCTTGCTTCTCAGTAGAGAACTTTACGACAAAGGATGCTGTAGGAATCTGGTTGATGGGGAAAGTGTGTTGCTAATAGATCCGAAAGACATAAGGCAATTCAGGGGTACAATGAAGAGGGTAATCAGAGATCCGAGTACAACGAGGAAAATCGGACAGGAAGCCCGTAAACTCTCAGAAAAAATAGAAATCTTCGATGAATATATTGACTATGCAATAGGTCTATATACTTCTCCCACGGGTGTATCTTAGTATCTCACCTATTGGACTCTCTAGTTCATATTTAGATAGCGGACAAAAGGGGTCAGGTCTCAACATTTAACATTAAGAAAATTTTGTGATACTCTATTTGTACTATGGTAAGACATAAGAAAAGAATAGATGGAAAAATAAAAGCAAGGAGCAGAAAAAGGGAAATTCTTGAAATCACCAATTAGCATTGCATTTAATTAAAAGATATACTCCAATGAGCTTAAGAGAAATAAGGAACGTGTGTAATAAAATGAAAAGGTACCATTTAGAGGAAAATATTTGATATGGATTATGCTGTTATCTCACAGACAGTCAAGAGGTTTTAGGATAAAACTAAAAGAGATGCTCATAAAAAGATTAAAAGGAGACCAATGTTAAATGTTGAGACTCGACCCAAAATTTATTATAGTTTTGTCCGTTGCCGACTCTAGAAGGTGAAGAAAATTATGGAAGAAGAAAAGTGAAAAAAGACCTTTTCGAGAAAAAGGAAGAACAGACTGTTAGTAAACATAATATTCTAGAGAATTACCTTGAGCCGTGGATAAGAATTCTTTCTGCTCAAAAATGGGTAAAACGGCTTTACTATGTAGATGCTTTCGCTGGACGGGGAAGGTTTGTGAGTGGAGAAGAAGGATCTCCATTAATTGGAGCGAGACTTTTAAAGAAGTATTGGAAACCACAAATAAAATATTATTGCGTATGTCTAGAGAAGGAAACAGAACGAGCGAAGGAGCTCAAGAACGAACTGAAAGAATTCAGAGATAAAGTGGATGTGAAAATTTACCATGGAGAATTTAACGATTTGGTAAATGAGCTTATGAAAGAAATCGGAAAATATCCCGCTTTTTTCTTTATTGACCCTGAAGGATTTTCTGGAATGAGTTTTTCTGCTATTGAGAACATTTTCAAGTTACCCCACAAAGAAGTCTTGATTAACTTTCAGTATAACGCAATCCAGCGCTGGTTAAAAGCAGATAGAGTAGAAAAAACAATCTCTGATTTATTTGGAACTAACAGGTGGATGGGTATTGTTAAAAGGGATCTTCGAAGAACACAAAAAGAAAGAGTGTTGATAGAGCTTTATAAATCCCAATTAAGGTCGAAAGGCTATTATGTCTGGTATTTCAAAAACAGATTTCCTC
>JABXJU010000064.1 GCA_013375405.1 Candidatus Helarchaeota archaeon | reverse complement strand
GTAGAGTAGGTAAACCCGAAGATGTCGTAGGGCCGGTTTTATTCTTACTCTCCGATGAATCTGCTTTCGTAAATGGCGAGACCATGTGTGTCTGCGGCGGAGCTTATATGCGTTAGTGGCATTTACCTCCTACTAACACAGAATAACACACATCACTTCAAACTTCTTTCTTTTTTTCAGGGATTAATGAAGTTAACAATTAAATAAATGTTCTAATTTACAATTAATAGAAAAAATCAATAATTGAGGTAACAATTTAGTTAATCTACATTTACAATTCGTTTAGTTTCTCAATTGAGGGATAAAAATGGACGTTTTTGAGGCTATTTATAAAAGAAGAAGTATGCGACGGTTTGATCGAGAAAAAAGTCAAGCTGCAGCTGATATGACTCCCCCTGATGGTGAGGCATTTCAAAAAATTATTAAAACTGTCATAAAAGTGCCATCGCCTCTTTATGGAATCTACCCATGGCGGTTCCTTGTCGTTAGTGATAACCGCACGAAAACCAAGCTGGGCAAGTTTGGGCAGGAAACGGCTTCTCTGCTGTTCGGGCTCAGCTCAGAAATCATGAGGGGCCACCTCTGGTATATAGACGATTCTAGATTACAGGAAAAAGTGAGAGGTGATTCTGCAACAGGAGAACTGTGGACATACCCGAGCGATTCCAGCTTTGTAATAGTCCCTTGCTGGTCTAGAGGCGCGTGGGGCTCATCAATGCTACCAGTGGTTACAATTCCGGTTCCTCATATATGTTCAGCCACTATTGGGATGGCATGCCAGAATATGTGGCTCACCACAACCGAACTCGGTTATGCATGTGCTTTAAATGCAATGCCCACAAATGATCCAAGGAGACGCGAGATGGTTGCAGATCATCTAAGTATACCGCATTCCTGGGAATTCTTAGGCGCCTTTTCTTTCGGTGTATCGCGACAACCCCGCTACGTGGGTCCTGCTAGAGCACCCCTTGAAGGAGTTTTCTATTCGGAACTATGGGGAAATAACTATGTGCGCTTGGCTTATCGAAGTGATAACTTAGAATATGAGGATCTTCCAACCATGGAATTATCAAAAGCACAGAGAAAGCAAGCTACCATCGGGATTTTCAAGGATGACCCTGTAGAAGACTGGAAAATTGAACGCATCATGGATGTAGCTAAATGGGCACCTAATCCTGAAAATCTACAACATTGGCGTTTCATTGTGGTGCGAAAAGATGAGGCTTTCAAGCAGATGTTATTACAATTTAACATGGAAGTCGTGGAGTTAAGGAATGCGATTGGATTGACAACTGGGGGAACGGGGTTAACCGCAATGATGGAGTCCTATATTCAATACCTAAAGTATCCGGCTCAGGCAGATACCGTGATCATTCCTTGCTATACACATTCGACATGGGCTGAATACCCTGCCACGACTGCGGGTATGACGGATTATATTTTTGCGGGCGCCACTGGGGCGTGCATCCAAAACATGTGGCTAGCCGCGATAGCCCTTGGACTTGGATGCAATTACGATATTTTCTCCGTGATTGATAACCGACGGAAGGAATTGCTGTGTGACTATCTCAACATTCCCAGATCGTGGGAACCGCTTGGATGTCTCTATGTTGGGTACCCAAAAAGTAAAACGCCCACAACCGGGTCTCCCAAGCTTGGAGGATTAGTTTTCGCTGATCATTGGGGTAATAAAATGTTTGAGAAAAAATCTTAAGGAAGTGATGAAATGAGTGAATGGTTAGGAAAACCCCGCGTTTCAAAGGAAGATGTTGAAGAATACCAGCCGAGTTTTGTGAAAATGTTTCCAACGCTCGTCAAATATTATACAGAAAACCAGAAATTCCGAATGACGGTGGTTTTCAGTTATCAGTTATTTGACTCCTTTAAGGAAGTCGTAGCAAAGAAATATGGAACATTCACGAGAGGCGAAGCCGATAAGGCTATACTTGAGGCCATCCAGGAGTGGATTGCAAATAACAAATGAGATATGGTGAACGATTATGAGTAAAAAAGATAAAAAACCACCCGGCCCCTTCATCAGGGAAGATTTTGACTTAGCGCTTGCGATGCCCTCGTTAAAGCAATTTACCATAGATGATTTGAAATTTCGAGTCTACACCTTATTTGACGCGGATCTGTTACAGGAATTCAAGGCTGCCGTTATAAAAAAATATGGCACATTTTACCCTGATGAAACGAAAAAAGCAGTACTTGAAGCGATCAAAATGTGGATTGCCCACGTAAATAAATAGGTGACAAAAATGGCTACTGTGGATGAGGTAATTAACTGGGTAAAAACTCTCGTTGATAAAATAAATAAGGAAGGAATTGCTAAAGACGAAATCAAAAAATGGATAAAGAAGAACTATTGGGGCAAGATAATATCATGGAAAATGGATGGTAAAGGGTTTTTCCTTGTAATAACAAAAGACGGTGTGGCAAAATTGGGGACTGGCGATTATCCTTCCCCTGAAGTAACGATGGTAATTTCACCAGACTCGTTTATGGAGCTTCTAAAAAAAGATCCTTATTCGGGTTTGAAGGAATTCCTTGGAACAAATAAGTTAGTGATACGGGGTAATTTAAACGAAGCCAATAAATTCTTGAAAATCTTCCAGAATTTTTAAAAATCTTTTTTTTTTTTATTTTATAGTTCATACAGGATTTGGTAGAAATCGAAACTCTTATGTAGCAGGTTAAGGATAGCTGAGTCTACAATCTACCGAAGGGTGAATGTATATGTCTGGTGGTGGTTTAACTATAAATTCGAACATAGATGCTATAACTGCTCTGAGAAATTTAAGACTCGATGATGCAAGTGAAGCTAAAAGTTTGAAACGTTTGAGCAGTGGGCTCAAGATACGCGGAATCAATTTGGCCTCGCTTAAGGGTAAGACCCTTGGAGAGTTTGGTGACGTAGATGACCTTAAATACAAATTGAATGCAGTCTTGAATCCTCCTCCTCCAGGCTTTTTAGGGCAACCCGGCTCGCCAGATGTCGCGCTCATTGATAAAGTTACCGAAATCTTTGCAGATTTCTTCAAAGGCCCGAAAAAGAAAAAAAACAAACCGTGAAAGATCTAAGTTACTTAATGGCTCGTTTTAAACACGCTTCTGCAATCAGTTTGAATGCGTTCTCCACGTTATCTCCCGTTTTTGCAGAAGTTTCGAAAAACTTTATAAAGGATTTTGGGATATAAACGAATCTACCAATTGTGGTGTTTCTTTCTTTTGAAATACACATAGATTAAAAGGCAGTGAGAAGTGTAGATTCTCTATAAGTTTTTAGAATTTACTAAATTATCTCCTTTTTCACTTAAAAAAACTAATCTCTTTTATATTGGTTTTGAGAGTTCCATATTTTAATCTAAACAGATAATACAAATTATCTTTTAATTGGGATGAATCTGGAATCATTTTTGATGCGAGGATTACCTTTCGATTCAAGATGTTATGAAGAAAATAGAGCAGCTCGATTTTTAGTCCGTGAGAATCTTTATTAAACTCTGTTAAGAATAATAATCCGCCAAAATAGCGGCCGAAATATTCAATTTCTTTTACACCATATTTGTCAGACAATTCCGATTCTACCGAGATTAGTGCTTCTTCTGTAAATGTATCTTGTTTTTTGATAATATTAAATTCTCGTTTGGTTAATAGCCCTAATAACACACCAAGAGCGGCTAATCCTGGCCCAATTACAACCCATAGTGGTATCTCCTTATGTGATAGAGCCAGTATTGGAAGTTCCATTATAGGAAATGGCGCACAAATAAGAGCTACCCAACCACCCCATGTCCTATCATAAATAAGTATACTCCCACAGAAAACGATCACGACTCCATATATTGCCCATATTAATCCTTCACTAAACGGATCATACCCAGTATAGATAAGTGGAAAGAATATTAAACCTAGGAAAATTGAAACTATACCACTTAAAATTACAATAATTCCACCAATTATTCTTGTATTTTTGGTTATGAGACCCAACTCCATTAGATTTATTGAGATGATCCTAAAAATTATAAAATAAAAAGTTTTACCTAAAAGTTTAAAAAAGGTTTAAATCCGCAAATTACGTACCTAGCTAAAATTAAGCCCTTGGCTTTCACGAAGGACAGAAATTAGAATAAATAGATCTTTTATATAATATGGTTTTTTTGCAGATCATTATCAAACATTCAAAGGGGGTAGATTTGATGTTGAATATCTAAGAATAATCTAATTTTTAGGGAAGTAATTATGAAATACCTTCAAATCAATAATTTTTGGATAAATCTTATTTGATGGATAGACTTTTTTGAAACAACGGATCTAAATAAGTAAGGTGTTTCCATGCACGAATTATTTGAAAAATTCGTTTAATAATAGGGTCGATCTTCTCTTTCGCGAGTTTCATATTTTTCTAGAAATTTATCTCTTCGTTCTTTTTCTCGTTTAAGTGTAGTCTCAATTCGTTGCTGTGAGATAGTTTGCCATTGTTCAATTCTGGCGGGAGTGATAGATTTTTCGTCGAGATTTTCAGCTATGACATTCGGATCTACAAAAAGCAGGTCATCCACGATATATATTCCCACACTCTCAAGCAATGTACTGATATCTTCTGTGACACCTATTACTTCGGTAACAGGATCTTCTAAAAACAAAGGTTTTTCCAAATCCTTCTTTTTAGGAGGCGGTTCTACTTCAACCACTTTGGGAGGTTTTCCTTCTTTCACTTTTTTAATCTTTGCTTCCTTTGGAATTTTTTTCGGTTTTTCTTTTTTATATGGCTTCTCTACCTTTTTCTTCTTCTTGATCTCTTTTTTCCCTTTTTTTCGTTCTTCTGCTTCTAACAAACCCGTACTAGGGAGTACTTCTTCACGTTCAATTTCCGGTTCAACTTTTTCTCTAAATATAAGTAGAGTTTCCTCGTCCTTTTTGGTAAGTTCCTCCTTAGAAGGCTTTTTTATCATACTCAGCGCTTGTTTTGTAGGTTTTACTATTAGCGTAGAATCAGCGAGTTCTTTGCAAACACCATGAACTTTATCTCCAATTTCATCATGATATTTAATAGTACTGGCAAAAAGAACAAGAAAATTGAGAAAATTTTCGTTATGAGACAGAATATCATCATAAATTTTGATTTCAATTTTTCCGCCACGTTTTGAATCGATAAAGGCTATTCTTTGGTTCCAAAACTTCCTCTTAATCGTGAAATTAGATCTAATTGCAAAGGACTTTTTTGAAATTTGGAAGATATCAAGCATTCCTCTAGTTTTACTGCTTAACATTGAGAAAACTAACTTCTCTGATTCTCTTTCCAAATCTATCATGTAGGGATAGGTTTGGAGCGCGGCTGTGAAAACAGGTAATTTTCCACTCATTCCATGAATGGCAAGCTCTTTTATCAATCTTTCTTCGATTTTTCCAATAATCTTTCCAGCTTTATCAAACATCTTTATTGTCATTCGATTAATAATATCGAAATTTGGATGAAAAGATTGATAATCCGGCCAAGTTTCTTTTTCTAGACCTAATATCCCATGAAATCGCTTTCCAAAATATATTTCACCTACTAACCAAGTATTATCCGAAAATTTTGAAACTTTCACCTTTTTCTTAGCCGCATACTCATCTATTTTTTTGCCTGTAAGCGGCTTATCTAATATATTCACGGTTATTTTTCTTTGAACCATTTCTGACATTTAGGATTTCCCCGTCAATATAATTCAATAAATGGAAGTTATTTAAATAATAAAAATTTCCTTCTATAAATAATTTAGAAGTACCTAAAAAAAGAGTATCTACTTCTCAAGTGGTCTCAAATAATTATTGAAAATTGCTATTCTTGCAGAGTACTTTTAATAAATTCTTTTGGAGTTTGAAAGCATGAGTCAATCTGTTGACATGAGCAATAATATTTGTATAATCACGGGCGCTAACTCAGGTATTGGGAAAGCAACTGCCCTGGGCCTGGCAAAGATGGGAGCTCACATTGTTATGGTCTGCCGAAGTGAGGAGCGAGGCTTGGTTGCACAAGAAGATATTAAAACCCAGAGCGGAAACCAATCAATAGATTTATTACTTGCTGATCTCTCATCCCAACAAGAGATCCGCGATCTTGTCACCGAATTTAAACAGAAATATTCGCAGCTGCACGTCTTGATCAACAATGCTGGCATCATCCTTCCCAAACGAACCTTTACCGTTGATGGGATTGAAACGGTCTTTGCTGTGAATCATTTAGCTCCCTTCTTATTAACAAATTTACTCTTGGACGTGCTCAAAGCGAGCGCTCCAGCACGAATTATAACCGTCAGCTCCAGAACCCATAGCGGGAAAATCGACTTTGATAACCTCCAGATGGAAAAGCGGTTTAGTCTATTCAAGTCTTACGGGCAATCCAAGTTGGGCAATATCCTATTTACATATGAACTCGCAAGACGTCTGGATGGTACCGGTGTAACGGCGAACTGCTTACATCCTGGTGGCGTTAGGACAAATTTTGGTAAAGATCTTACGGGAATATTTAGAATTGGTATGATAGTTGCGGGCCGCTTTCTGAAAAGTCCTAAAAAAGGAGCTCGAACGTCCATCTATCTTGCATCCTCACCCGACGTAGAAGGAGTGACCGGTAAATATTTCATGGCTAAAAAAGAAGTCAAGTCGTCCAAAATTTCCTATGACGAATCTGTGGCCAAACGTCTGTGGGATATTAGTGCTGAATTAGTCAAATTAAAGCAGGATTAAAAAAAGAATAAGATTATTAGTTTTTTAATTTCGTTGCAAATTTTTGTATGATGGGAACAATATTGCTATTAAGGGTCATGGGTTCATGAAAATTACCCCGAATCCAAATTTTACTCTCTGTCATTGCTGGTTTAGAAAAAAGTTAAGTTCAAAAAAGAGAGATCATCCAAGAATTAAGGAACTCCCAGCAAATATTGGTTTCATTCCTAACTGGGTGGCTTTTTTCTGCATTTCCTCTTCAGGTATATCAATTTTGAAGCGACTGGCAGCATCGAGTATTTTGGGTAAAAGATGAATATCAGAGCTTGTATTGAGGAAAATCCCTTCCTTTTTCAAAACCCAATGAACCGCACGGTCAATATCAGTTTGATCCTCAAATGGTTCGTACCATGTAGTCCGAGTTCTTTTTCTATTGCCCCAAGGACGGCGTGCTAAAGATTTTATTGTCTGAACTGCCACGTTCCGATCTTTACATAAGTTCAAGAGGTTTTCAAAATCTGCGGCATATTGTGGATTTTGCATCATCATATAGTTATAGGGCAAAAGAACCGAGTCAAACTCAAAACGTTCCAAACTCCGTTTGTGCATGGCAGCTACAGTATATCCGTGACCTGTCACCCCAATATATCTTACCAATCCTTGTTCTCGGGCTTCAACGATGGCTTTCAAAGCCCCATCAGGTCCCATCACTTTTTCCCAGCTCTTTGGGGCTGTCAAATTATGTATCTGTATTAAATCTATTGATGATACCTGTAATCGTTCAAGAGAGTTATCTATCTGAATGCGGGCATCTTGATAGGTACGTCTAAATACTTTTGTGGCAAGAAAGAACTTCTTCCGGTATTTCTCCATCCACGGACCAATACGTAATTCTGATTCTCCATATCCCGCAGCTGTGTCTATATGGTTGATTCCGTATTTCAGAAGCACATCGAGCGTTTGATCCGCTTCAACCTGAGTTACATTCCTCAGAGCTGCAGCACCGAAAATAATTTGTGTGCTTAAATGTCCAGTATT
This sequence comes from Candidatus Helarchaeota archaeon, assembly GCA_013375405.1. Next base: position 13,087 of record JABXJU010000064.1, on the reverse strand, counting down.
ACCAAATTTTTGTTTAACTATCATTTTTTTAACTACCAATAATTTATTTACTTATATTAACTCCTTTTGAATCAAGGGGGCTCTGGAACGGCTTCGTGAGCAATGTATTATATAGATCGTAAAACTAAAAAAAGAATAAGATTATTGGTATTAGGATTGTAGTTTAGAAGCAAATTTTTGCATGATGGGAACTATATTGCTATTAAGGGCCATGAGTTCATGAAAATTACCCCGAATCCAAATTTTACCCTCTGTCATTGCTGTTTTAGTATATTCAAATCCTTTTACTAGGAAATTATACCACGTTTCAGGATCGGTTAAAATAATAGTTTCGGCTGCAGGGTATTCTCCTTCTCCGAATTTCGCCGTACCGTCTTTCATGAAAATTAGATGATAACTTTTCTCACCAAAGTTCCAACCAATTATTTTTCCGTAGTAATCGCCTACCCATTTGCGCACCCGTTTTTGAAATCTTTCTTTAGCGTTAATTTCTTCCACTGTGCCTCTAAGAACATTTTCCATATCTTGTATGGTTATATTTACCATGAAGATTCCTCATTTCGATTTTGATTTGATCCACAACTCTAGCGCTTCTTGTACTGCTTGCCTGACGTTAATCGGGTTGATACTACCGTATTCCTTTTTGATAACTTCCCGAAATTTATCCGCAAAATCCCAGTCTAAAATCAGTGACACTCGAAATTTCTGATTATCAATAAAATATTTGGTTAACGCTGGGAAATATTTTGTTATCATGGGCTGGTATTCCTCTATATCTTTTTCCGTTATTCTCGGTTTTCCAAGCCATTCTGACATCTAATTCCTCCTTTATTTCAATTCCTCTTTTTTTAATTTAATTACAGGGGATGAGAATTTGGGCCAATCAATAACAAACCTCCGTGCGCCAGGACCACCCCGAAACCATGCACCCCAATATAAGTTCCCATCCTCAGGAAACATTTCTAGAATTAACTCACAGAACCGTTTTAAGCTGAGCCCGTTATCTTTTGCTATTGCTTCTATTTGGTTAGCTGCTTCTTCATCAATACTTAAATTTAATTCTTTCATTCATTTTTCCTCCTAATCTTTAATATACTTTGGTTCATAATTATTGCCCCACATTTCCTCAAATACTAAAGTTGAAAGTGGGAAACGACGTGGGGGTTTGGGACTTTCATCTGGAACCCCTATGCAAAAAGCACCGAGAGGTTCCCACGTCCTCGGTATTCCGATAAAATCGCACAAGATCTCTTGCCTGCGTATATCACTCATTGGAAATACATTGAATGCGCCACCCAGTCCTAATGCTTGGGTCGCTAGCCACATATTCTGCATACCTGCTCCAGTCGCGGCTGCCCAGATATGGTCTATTCCTCCCGCGATACTCCCGGGATATTCAAACCAAGAAGTGCGGGAATAGCAGGGAATGATTATAGTATTACACTCACTCGGATATTTCCAAGTTTCCGTCCGTAATTCTTCCAGATGCGCGAGTCGTTCCTCCTGTGGAATACCCATAGCATCTAAATGTCCATTAACAATCTGAAACTGCCCCATTCGATATGCTAAATCATGAAATTCCTTGTTGAAACCAGTAATCATATCCTTGGTCGTCTCGTTCTGCACGACTATGAACCGGAAATGTTGTAAATTTTCAGGATTTGGACACCACTTTATCACATCTAATATCTTCTCGATTTTCCAGCGCGGAACTTCTGCGTCCTTTTTGAATTTCCGTATACTTCTCCTCTTGTGAATTACCTCGGATAAAAGAATGCGTGGGGGATCATCTACTTCATAACTCTCGTCAAATCCCATTCGAGGCCAACGTTCGCCCCACTGTTCCTTAAAGACCAATCCCTCAAAGGTTGCACGGGATGGCCCTAACATTCTTGCGTGTTCCGGCATACCAACGGCAAATGCACCAAGCGGAATCCACGAGGGGGGTATATTCATTAACTCACTGAAAAGCTCCCTTCTTCTGGCATCTGAAAGCGGCATTGCATTAAATCCCGCTCCAAGTCCCATGCTATAGATGGTTAGCCACATATTTTGCAAGGCCATTCCACAGCTCATCGGCCATCCTTGGTCCTGCGAACCAGTCGTGGCATAGCTATCCATCCAAGCGCCTTTACTGAAGCATGGGACTATAATGAAATTTGCTTCCCTTGGATATTCCCAAAGAACGCCCGTCTGAGTATATTCTGCTATTCCTGTCAACCTTTCCTTGGGTACATACCATAAATGCCCAAAAAATATCTGAGCGGACGCCCCAAATATTAAATGCGCCATTTCTTTGCCAAAATCTGCCAGCAGATTGCGCATTGCATCGCTTTTTATGAGAAGAAAACGCCATGGTTGGATATTTCGTGGAGACGGTGCCCATCTCGCAGATTCGAGAATTACTTCAATTTTCTCATCGGGAACTGGTAGTGGCTTCTTATTTGCATCAGTTTTAAATCGACGAGTACTTCGTCGTCCATAAAGTGCTTCCCATATATCCATTTCTAACGTATCAGACATTCTATCCTTACCTCTCATTTCTTCGTTTGTTTATTTCTCTTAAAAATTCTGTAAATTATTTGTTGATTTACTGATTATAAAATTGTCTTACATAAGAACTGAAAAATGAAACATGGAAAATTGGATATTATCCCTCTCATTCCGGTGAAATAATCTCTGCCCGGTTCCAAATATTTTCAAAATAAGGGATTAAATCTTCATATAACGACTTATTGACCATATAAATGGAGAGCAAGAATTCATTAGGTTTTATGGGATGCCTCATAAGCAAAATTACCTTATTTAAGTCAAACAATCCAAAAGGGACGGAAATCTTATCTTTTAATATCCGAATCTGATTTTTTGTATCGATTTTTCTTGGACGTTGTTGAATCCAATTTAGAATTTTAGCCTTTTGCTTGTCAGTCTCATATCCAATAATCAGTTTGGTTGTTATTCTTTTCTTTTTAAAATTCAAACTGATCTCCTGTGCCATTTTGGAATTTTGTGTCATTTTCTCAAGCATATTGTAATCAATGCAAATCATACTGATAAATTCCACAAACCGAAATCTTGAGATATGTTTGTTAAAAATTTCAGTTTCACTAATTGTTACATTCCAAAACACTGAGTCTGTTTCATATGTTTTAAATCGCCTTTGTAAAAAATTCTTTAGACGCGGCAACTTGTCTTTAAAATCTTGATATTCTTTTCTTTTTAGTTGTCTCAAACTTTCAAGAGCTAATTCTAATGTTACAGCCTTATACTTTTTTGGCCTAGATTGCTGAATTTCAATTAGCCCCAATATTCCCAATCTATCTAATATATTGTAAATTTTACTTGAAGGGATAGTAGTTCTTGAACATATTTCTTTGGCTTCACATAATTCCATAGCTAATACTGTTAAATACGTATAAATCTCATTTTTTGATAACCCGAACTGCCTTAAGATTTCATATTCCGTTTGAGCCTGATCGTCTGCCATTCCTTTCTCCGTCTGCCTTTTTTCTTTTCTATCTTCATTCCATTTTTTAAAAAAATTAAATGATTTCTACCACTAGAAAGTAGAAAAAAGATATAATTATAAAAATCATTTTGATCACTGGCAAATTGTCAATAAATTATCTTTTTAAGAGATTCATGACAGGAGAGTAGAGTTTTGATACATACTGAATTATGTGAGTTATTAAACATTAAACATCCTATCATTCAAGCGGGGATGGGACCATTTTCAACCAAATTACTCGCGATTGCTGCATCTGAAGCTGGAGTTTGTGGTTTAATCAGTCATTCAGGTGGCCCCCTGATGGGATTTGAAAAGCCCGTCCCTCAAATAATGGAAGAAGCCATTGAAGAAGTCGCTAAAAAAACCCAGAAAACTTTTGGGGTAAATGTACGGGTAGCAAAACAACAACCCGATGCGAAAAAATGTATTAAAATGATCTGTGACAAGGTGCAAGGCGATTCCAATATCGCGAAAAAATTACGCGTCGTGGTCACATCCGCGGGAGATCCTATCGGCGGAACCCGAAAAGATGGAACGTGGGCTGAACAGCTACATCGCGCTGGAATTCTCCATTTTCATGTGGCCGCAGCGACTAAGCATGCTTTAAGAATCCAGAAAGGTGGCTTGGATGGTGTCATCGCTTCAGGTTATGAAGCAGGTGGGCATATAGCTTTAGATCCTGTACACACGTGGGTTTTACTTCAAGGGATTGTGAAAGCTGTAAAATTACCCGTCATTGCTGCCGGTGGAATGGCCGATGGGAGGAGTCTAGCTGCAGCACTGGCAATGGGCGCGGTCGGGATTCAAATGGGGACCCGAATGATCGCCACAAAAGACAGTGATTTTAAAGATAATTATAAAACATCATTTACAGGTGCTGCGGAAACTGCCACCACCGTACTCCCAGGCTTCTTCTCGCCCCATTGCCGTTATTTAAAAAATGCTTGGACGGAAAGCTTGGAACAAATGATGGCAGAGAAGGCATCTGACGATGACTTAATGAAGTTTAAAGCGGAGGGACGAAGATTAGCCGCGGATGTTGGTGATAAAAATGGCAGCCTCTTATGCGGTCAAGTAACGGGATTAATTAATGATGTTCCCACTGTAAAAGAACTTGTGGACAGAACCATTCAAGAAGCCGAAGAAATCATGAAGAAATTACCTACCCTTATAAAAACTTAGTTTCTTTTTTCGATTTCTTAACCCTTTTTTTCTTTGCCTTTACATTCGGTACTCATACAAATTATAAAGGATGTTTCCTAAACAAATATCTAGACTAGATAAAAGGCTGTCGGATGGAAGGATCATGAGTGAGAGCAAGAAATCGAAAGAACCGAAAAAATTTGCAAAAATTCTAATTATGGGGCTTGATAATTCCGGCAAAACTTCGATTCTCCTGAGTTTACAGCAGAGAGAAAATCAGACGAAAATAAATCTATTAACGTATTATTCACTTAAACCAACCCCCGGAATAAACATAGTCTCTATCGATAAGCAGGATACTAGATTTAACATTTGGGAGTTAGGTGGGCAACAACAGTATCGCAATGAATATCTACAGGATTTGGATAAATACATTCAAGAAACGAGTAAATTCATCTACGTCATCGACGTTCAAGATATAGACCGCTATGCTGAAGCGTTACAATACTTTGCAGACATCTTCAATCATATTAATGACGAAGACATGCAAAAAATTCAGCTTTCAATATTCCTACATAAATTTGACCCCGGATTAGATGCAGACGAGAAGTTCTCGTATAAGACGATCTCTTTAAGGCTCATTGATAAAATAAGTAATATCATTCCGCCAACTGGCAGTTATAATATATTTAAGACTACGATTTACACGGTCTTTGAAAAAAAGCTGCTGGAATCCGTATCTGATGAATTTTTTTCGATATTATAACTATTCTTACATTAAGTATTGCAGGTAGGGCATTATTTAGAATCTTTATATTTTTGACCGATTTCTCGGAAGGTTTTTTTACCAATATCCCACATTTGCAAATCACGTTCGGTAATATCTCGCTTCTCTTTTGCGGGAATACCTACCCAAACTTTCCCTTTTGGAATCATCCCTTTTGCAACGAATGACATAGCCCCAATCATACATTCCGATTTTATTTTTACACCCGGCATTATCAAGGATCTAGCGCCGATGATGCAGTTGTCGCCGATAATTGCGCCGTGAATAATCGAGCCGAATCCGATGAGACAATTTTCCCCTATTTTCGTCTTATTGCCTGCAGACGGGTTAATGAGCACGCCATCTTGAATTACTGTCCCAGTTTTGATAACTACAGAGGCAATATCCCCCCGAATAACGCTACCTGGAAAAACTACGACATTTTCTTCGATCTGCACGTCTCCATACACGACCACATCATCGGCAAGCCAAGTATCCGGATGGATTTCCGGCTTTTTCTCGCCATAATTATAAATCTTCATATTGTTCAACTTCATCTAACATTAATCTAAAAAGAATTTGATAATGCTCTTTTTGTTACTTTCTATCGCTTCGTCGGGAATTTCTCCCTTTTCAAAACCGAAGTATTTTTATTCATGAGGAATGATGGATTCACTTACAGGAAGTACTATTTACTTCCATTTAATTCATTAGCCCTGATGGATAGGTGATTTTGTTGGGTTTAGGTGAACTTATTGCTGACATGGCTGAGAGATATCCAAAGAAATTGGCTCTAATTCATGGTACTAAACAATTAAAATATAAGGAATTAGATCAACGAACTAATCGTTTGGCAAATGCATTCCTTCATGAATTAAAATTGAAGAAAGGCGACCACGTCGGAATACTACTCTACAACTGCATACCTTATGTTGAAATTTACGTCGCCTCCTATAAATTTGGAGGGGCCGCGTTTGGTATCAACTATCGTTACCGCGAGAATGAAGTTACTTATATTGTTAATCAGAGCAAGGCGAAAGTGTTTATTATCGGGGAAGAATTTCTTCATTTAGTAAATAATTGTAAAGATAAATTCGAGTTTGTAGAAAAAATTATCGTTATCTCAGAAGATCTTAATAAGTATCAAAGTGAATATCCCGACCTAATTTCTGATGCGCTTGATTACGAAGAATTAATAGCTAGACATCCTGATACTAAACCTGAATTACCTGAACCACTTCAAGATGGCGATAAAGCGTTTTTAATCTATACAGGTGGGACTACGGGCCTACCAAAAGGAGCTATTTGGGTCCATGGAGCAATAGAGAACTTATATCGCGGTGGAGGGTTGTCTGGCTTCCTAGAATTATTCAAAAATATCTTTGAACGGCTCCATGATCTAAAAGGGAAGCTGAAAAGGAAGAATTACAAACAGCTATTGCCCATTCCCATTTCCTGGTTTCGATTTTTACCAATGCCTAAAAGCTTTGGAAATAGGATCATAAAAAAGATCTCCGCTAAAGATCCAACAAAAACTGAAACAAAGCAAGGATGGATCTCCAGGTCAGTCCAAAGTCGGATCAAAACGATGATGCATGCGCCTATGTTCCATTTCAAGGGCTGGCTTATCTCTAATCTACCCCTTTTTTCAGGTTCTACTGTTGTGATCGCGTCTTCTAAGACTTTTAATCCTAAAGAAGTGTTAGAAACACTTGAAAAGGAAGGCTGTAACGTTTTTTGTACTATCGGGGACAAAACTGTTCGTGATATTATTGATGTTCTGAAAACGGATGAAACGCTTGATCCTGAAAAAATATCCAAAAATTTGCTCATAATTCTCTCAGGGGCTGCTCCATTCAGTGCTGCATCGAAACAATTATGGTGGGATTTCTTCCCAAATACGATGATTTGTGATACGGTGGGGCAAACAGAAGCCGTCATCCTTCCTACCATTTATGTTCCTGGTGATGAACTTAAATCAAATCAATTTGATTATCTCCGGGATAAAATAAAAATTGTAGATCCCGCTACCGGAGAGGAAGTGAATCCCGGGGAAGAAGGTGAGGGGTGGTTTAAAATGGATGCCCTACCCACCATGAAAGAATATTTTGGTGATAAATCAAAAACCGCTAAAACAATTAAAGATGGGTGGCTTCATTCTGGAGATCTTTATCAAGTTGCTGAAGATGGGGTGCATATCTTATTAATTGGACGAATTAAAGAGACCATTGTTACTGGTGGTGAAAAAATCCACCCCCCTGAAGTCGAAGAAGTTCTGAATACGCATCCTAGTGTCTATGAGTCAGTAATATTAGGAGTGCCCGACCCACAGTGGGGGTATTCAGTGCTTGGTTTGATTAAATTAAAAAATCCGGAAGACGCCTCTTCTGAGTTGAAAGAGGAACTAATCGACTATTGTAAAGAACGGATGGCGAGCTATAAAAAACCCCGCTTCATCGAATTTGTCAAAAAATTCCCATCCTCCCCCGCAGGAAAAATTAAAAGAGCAGAGCTTCGCGAAAAATATAAGGGTTACGTCGAAACTCATGTTTAAAGTTGGCTCCGTCGGAACTGGTGAAAATCTTTTAAAGTATTTTCAAAAGATTTACATTTAAAGAATTTTAAGGAATTTTAAAAGAGGTAATTAAAATGGTTAAGGTTATTGATTTTCAAACTCAGATGACAACCGAACAAGGTGCCTTATTTGATATAGGGATGAAGAGTTTTTTTGAAAAAGCATTCAAATGTGAAATACCATACTATCAGACGGAAGAAGAAATGATTGCAGTGTATAAAAAAGCTGGAATTAAAGCAATTTTAGTGCCTTCTACGTCAACAAAAAAGGATATCAAGGAAATTCAAGCGGTCAATAACTACGTTGGGGGCTTAATAGAGAAATATCCCGATGTTATTATTGGTGCATGGCTCATGATGAATGCTTCTCACAGTCGTGACATGTGGTTAGAGGAGTTGGAGCGGTGTATCGTGGATTTAGGATTTTTTGGGCCATTTCATTATCAAGCCTCATCCGGAATTGCTGCAAACGACGAGGTGATGTATCCTTTTTGGAAGTTATGTGCGAAAAAAAAAGTTCCTGTCAAAATCAGTTGTGGGCATACTGCCGCAGGAGCTGGGAGACCTGGGGGCGCAGGGATGAAGCTGCGTTACGAAAACCCAATTCCGTATATCGATGATGTTGCTGCGGATATTTCAAGACTCACTATTATTGCAGCTCACATGCCGTGGCCTTTTCATAATGAAATGGCGTCCGTTATGATTCACAAAGGGAACGTATATAACGAGGTACATGGGTGGTCACCAAAATACTTTCCAGCAGATTTCAAACGAGAGATCAATGGGCGTTGCAAGAGAAAAGTCCTTTTCGGATCTGATTGGCCGTTCCTTAAGTTTGAACGCCTATATCAGGATTGGGAAGCCGAAGGCTATAAACCCGAAGTCTTAGAGAATATTTTCCATAAGAATGCGGAAAATCTATTTAAAAATCTTAGACGCAAAATATAATTCGTCTTCAAGTCATTTTCATATCACCAGTATATACGGAATATCCACAGGGTAAGTAAGGTGGGTTTACGAGGCGCTCCGTGAGGTAGACACGGTGCTCACGCAGATCTTTTACCCCCTCCCCGCAGCTTACTACACTCATATTTTATATGGACGTTCATATGCTAGGAACCTTTATTGCAACACTATCATTCTGATAATAGTGCGATTATTATTAGCATTCGTACTCGTTGGACTATCATACAAGGGAAAGACAAAAAAGGTACAAATCGTGGAATTTAGAAATAGGAGGAAAGAAAATGACAGATGACGAGAATTTTGATTTTAATTGGTTAGACTTGGTAAATACGGAAAATGAAAGTCCGTGGGTAAGACCGGATCGTCCCTGGTTGAAGAATAGGTATAAGGAAGTAGCCAAGACGATAAATTATCCGAACCTTCCGGGGTTCCATAGTTTTTTGAAAAGATCAGCGGAATATTATCCAAATGTTGTCCTAATGCATTTTCCCCAAACAAATGAAAAATATACACTCTACGAGACAGCATATAATGCAGATATTCTCAGCAATGCCTTTGTTAAGGAGTTTGGCATTAAAAAAGGTGATGGGATTGCCATTATGACCTCAAATTGCCCTGAATTCGTCTTTACTACCTACGCATCAGGTCAGACCGGTGGAACTCTGATCCCTGTGAATCCCTTATTGAAGAAAAAAGAGGTCAAACATATCGTGGATTCGGCAGGGATCGTGAAAGTATTCATCACCAATAAACAATATCATGGAATCGTAAAGCGAGCCTGTAAAGAAGCAAATGTTGAAAATATAATTAGGATTACTTCTGATAAACCAGATGAATTATCAGTTCAAAAATTATTAGCAGAATATCCACCAGAGGCTCCAAAAGTGAAAATTGATGTAAATGAGGATGTAGCAGGACTTTTATTTACAGGAGGTACCACAGGTTTACCCAAAGGCGTAATGATTACCCATTCAAATCTTATTTCGAATTGCTTCCAATTTTTTTATAATTCCTTTGAAAAGGGCAGTTCCTATGAAGAGGCCCTCGAAACTATCGGGAACAATAGAACCGTAACTGTTAATCCTTTGTGTCATGCAATGGGGTTCTATATTTTGAATCTTTGCGTAGCAGGTGCCACTACGTTGATTATTTTTACAAGTTTTGATGCAGGTGGGGTCCTACGAATGCTTGAAAAATATAAAATCACAGGATTTACCACGGTTCCAACCGCGTACAATTTCATCATTAATCATCCAGACTTTAAAACACGCGATCTCTCCGCATTAGAACTTTGTGGCTCAGGTTCAGCGCCCTTGCCTTATAAAATTGCGAAGGTTTGGGAGGAACGCACTGGGTTAAAAGTCGCTAATGCCTATGGATTGACGGAAGTAACGTGTTATTGCCATGGAGTAGTAGATTGGATGGAAATGAATCCCCAAAGTATTGGGTGCCCTGTTATTGATACGGATGCAAAAATTGTCGAACCCCCTGATTACCTTACGGAACTAAAACCAGGCGAACGGGGAGAGCTGCTGATTCGAGGACCCCAAGTGATGAAAGGATATTGGAAGAATCCAGACGCAACCAAGAATGTCTTAATCGAAGATGAGAACGGGAATCTCTGGTTGCGAACGGGAGATGTGGCGGTTATGGATGAAAATGGGTACTTCTTCATCGTCGGGAGAACGAAGGAGCAAATCAAATATAAGGGATATCGCGTCTTACCAGCAGAAGTTGAGGATGGATTGTTTGAACACCCTTCGGTCCTTGATTGTGGGGTGATTGGCCTCCCTGACGAATTAGCTGGTGAAACAATAAAAGCCTTTATTAAATTGAAACCGGATTATGTTGGGAAAATTACCGAGGAGGAAATCATCGCCTGGGCGAAAGAGAACATGGCGGGCTACAAATGGCCTCGAATGGTTGAATTCGTTGGGATGATTCCAAAGACGCCTGTCGGTAAGACAATGCGAAGAGTCTTGTTAGAAAAGGAACTCAAAAAATTAAAAGAAGCCTAATCCAAACTATCCTTTTTTTACTAAAAAAAGAAAAAAACCTCATATTTTTACTAAATCGCCATCAGATCGAATGCTGGACACTATTTTCTGGATAGCACTCTGTGAGTTTTTCAAATCAAAGAATTCACCCTCCATTTTCATCATTTATAGGAATTTGTGGCTGAACGTTTAATTACACATCCCTATTTTCTTAAAATTCACCAATTTAAACTTCTATTTAGACAGGCAATTTCTACCAAAAATTAGGAAAAAAATGCCTGGAGAAGGGCGATTTTGAAATAGTTTTAATCCTCCTCATTATTAGTTTGCTTTTTAAAGGGTGAAAAAGATTTTAATTGAAGTTTACCAAGATGAAATGAAATTGAATAATTTACCAAGATAAAAATTGGTGAGCTATAACCAAATAGGCGTATTATTAGTGAATAAATGTGAAACCAAATTCACATAAAAGTATGAGGTTTTGAAAGTGGTAGATGTAGCATTGGTTAAAGGTGAGAAGATTCAAGAAGCAATTCCAATGTATGATTCCGTTAAAGTTGTTAAACAAGCACTTGATTTGCTTGGTGGTATGGAGTCATTCGTGAAGAAAGATGATTATGTCGTAATTAAACCGAATTATGGAGTTCCTATTCCACGAAAACACTATGCAGTCCCGTTGTCAACATCACCCGGGGTGATTGAGGGGATAATTTTGGAAGCCCAACGTGCAGGGGCACGAAAAGTAGGGATTGCGGAAGGATTACCTCGAACTGGCATGGTTCGCAGTAAAGCAATGTTGAAGAAAAATGAAACGTCTTATAACATGGTTTTCACTGCCTGCGGTGGGATGATGCTCAAGGAGAAATATCCTGACTTCGTCGAACTACGTTTATTGGAAATTGAACCCAGAACCAAAATGGAACTTCCGGGAGCCAGCGTAATGAAAGAGTTTAACATGTGGCAAGCGTTTATAGATTGCGATCTTTTTATTAATGTCCCAATTATGAAAACGCATTTCATAACAGGGTGTGCCACTTTAGCGATAAAGAATCTCCACGGAATCGTTGGGGATTACATGCACCTAGCCCATAGAAACGATTTCTGGATGGCGAAAGTGGATATATCCAAATGGTTGATTGATAATAATAAATGGCGCCTTACAGTCATTGATGGGCTAGCAGCCTTGGAAGGCAATGGTCCTGGGCCAATGGGAAAACAAGTTGATATGGGCGTCATTGTCGCCAGCTCTGATTTTGTTGCAGCAGATACAGTTGCAATGGCTACCATGGGACTCAATGCGTTAGAGCAACCGGGGGATACCCTTGCTGCCTGGAAAGGTCTAGGAACGGTTGATCTAAAGAAAATCGAAGTTAAAGGCGCGAAAATTGACGATGTGAAGAGGCCGTTCTTACGTCCCAATATTAATATACTCGGGCGGTGGCCGAACATTGAGGTCATTCTTGGAGGCGTATGTGACCACTGTAAGGGCTGGCTCGCTATGGAAGTCGACTCTTTCTTCAAATCTATTCGACGAAAAGCAGCCCGGGCCGTGAAGAAGATAAAAACATTACCTGAAGCCGTAGCTAAAGCGTTAACAGAGTTTTCCCAGGAAGAACTATTAGCCAATCTTGATCCAGGACAAACACTCAAGATTGTGGAAGAAAATACCCCACCTGAATCAGAAGATAAAAAACAAAAGAAAGCTAGAAAATTACTGCTTGAATTAGCTGACCATCTTAGGGTTTTAACGGTTCCCACTCAAATTTTTATTGGTGATAATCCCCCGAAGCCTTCTGAATTCGTGGAACGCGTCGTATTCGTAGGAGATTGTTGTATAGGTACTGCTCGCAATATCAAGCAATTACGTGCCATTCAGACCCACGCAGACGGGCAATGGTCAGAAAAACGGTGGATTGTCTTTCACGGGTGCCCTCCGATGGATGCCTTCGAATTCCCATCCTACCTTAGAACCTAATTTTTTTTTATTTTTTGTGTAATCTTTTTGAGAATTTTTATTTTTACTCATCTTATCATTTTTTGGATAAAATAAATGAATTAAATCGAGGATTCATGATGTTTATTACTGCGTTTTTTATTGTACCGATAATTAAGGTATGACCATAAAAATCCATG
>JABXJU010000324.1 GCA_013375405.1 Candidatus Helarchaeota archaeon | reverse complement strand
GATCTTCTTCCGTAAGAAGAATTCATCAGGATCAGGGGGCGACCACGCACCTCCCGGCCAATTAAAAAATGTCGATAGGAAATATGGAGGATTCACCAAATTTTTGTCAATTAAATACCTAAGATTCCAGAGGGATCCAGTATTCCAGACTTCCCATTCTGGTTTAATATTAAATTCATCACATTTTGTGCAATATTGTTCCAATTCTTCTCTCGGATGAAGACGATACACTTGCACATTTGTGAAACATTCATCATGGTGGTTCAAGATAATGGAAGCCAGATCAGGTCTGGCATCGAAAAGAACTTGTCGTTTATCGATTGGATCACTAGACATCCCTGCTTGGATAATAATATCACAGCGTTCGCGAATGCGCTCAATGATTTCCTTTTCGTGTCCTTGTATTAAATGAACATGAGCGATGCTCGCGCCTGCTTCGTAGCTTTTCACAATATCTTCAATTAATTCATCAATTGTCGTGGGCCAATTTTTTGCTTCTGGATAAATCCAAGAATTTGCCGTCGTAACAGTAATCATTAATTTATTCTCCGGATTCATACGCTTCAGCCTCTTTCAATTGTTCAATGATCCGAACTACCGTATAAATAATTACTTTCTTTTTTATAGATTCATGCGAGATCGATATGTTTTAAATAAGATATTGATTAGTTTCTTGAAGAAGTAAGTATAATGTCTTTCGATTAACGAGAGAAGTTTAGGTGTTCAATTGGAAACGAAAGATTACATGGAAAAATTGTTTTATCCAAAGTCGATTGCGATGATTGGAGCATCTAGCAAGAGAATTTGGCAAATCACAGGAATTACAGGGCGGAAGTACGAAGGAACCTTGTATTTAGTATCAGAAAATGATGATGAAATACTGGGAATCAAATGTTTTCGGGATATTTCAGAGCTTCCTGAGTATATAGACCATGCAATCATCGCTGTAAATCGGAAAAAATTGGTTGAAACAATCGAAAAGTGTATAGAGAAAAAAGTTCAGACACTTCATATTTTTACTGCGGGAGCATCTGAATATGATAAGGAAGGAATAAAAATTGAACGCGAAGTTTACGACCTTATAAAAAGTTCAGAGGTGCGGGCCATTGGACCAAATTGCATGGGAATCTATTCACCTGAGGGGAGATATTCATATAATCCGGCATTTTCTGAGAAGGCCGGTTCTATAGCGTTAGTTTCACAATCTGGCGATCTAACATCTCAGTTCGTCCGCAAGGAAAATTTTTATGGAGTGTATTTTTCAAAGGCCGTTTCTCTGGGGAATTCAATTGATCTGACAATTTCAGATTTCGTTGATTATTTTAGTTCAGACGACAAAACCGAGATGATTACTGTCTATTTTGAAGGATTTCCTCATTTTGATGAAACCGAGGGGAAGCGATTATGGAATGTATTACGTAAAACCAAAAAGCCGCTCCTAATCTTACGAGGCGGAGTTTCAGATCGTGGGAAAATAGCAGCAGCATCCCATACCGGCACTATTGCCACAGATGATAGGATTTGGGAGTCGATTTATAAGCAGACGAGTGCCTTAAAAGTAAATACTTATGAGGAATTAATTGATTCGACAATGGCGTTTTATTATTGTAAAGAACTTCTTCCAAAAATGAAGAGTATTGTCCTAGTCACCTGGTCTGGGGGATTTGCAGTCTTATCTACTGATCGAATAGTCGAATTAGGAGTTGATGTGCCTGAAATTGCTTCTACAACCCAGGAACAAATGAGGAATATGATTTCAATAGGCAGCGTGAGAAACCCACTCGACTTACCTTGGATTAGCAGAAGAGAAAAATACCCAAAAATTTGTAATTTGGCCATCAATGAGAGTTACATAGGAGGAATCATCCTTGAAACGGGAACGTGGGATAGGTTAGATGAGAGATTTAATATATATTTTAATAATCTCATGAATGTTTTTGAAAATACAAAACGACAGGGAAAACCTTTTCTCATATCACTTCCTTATTCTCATAATTTTAAGCAAAGAGAAAAGTTTAAAAACAGGTTACTTGCGCGAGGTATTCCCGTTTTCCCAAGCATCTTACGAGCCGCTAAAGCATTTCTAAATTTATTTAAATTCTATGAGCAAGCAAAGCAATTTAATCTCAATGATTAGTTTTGCGAAATTGTGCATATGTACCTAAGTAGTTTTATGAACGTTAAGGCATCATATAATTTGCAAAGAGAAGAATTTAAAAATAGATTACTTAAAATAAGCATTCCTATTTTTCCAAATATTCAAAGAACTGCAAAAGCTTTCCTAAATCTATATGAATTTCAAAGAAAACATTGTTAATATACAAATTTTTTATTTATCAAAATAATTGATAAAATCTTTAAATGGAATTCATCTAAGTAAAAACAACTTAAATAACTACAATTAACTAGGAAAAATAATGAAAATATAGGAGATAGAAGGAAATAAAATTAAATTAAAGGAGAAAATATAAAAATGACGGATGTAGTAATAGTAGATTATATTAGAACTGCTCAGTCGAGAGCTAGACCAAGACAACCAGAACGAGATTGGTTTCACGATTTGGAAGGGAGCGAATTAGTATATCTATGCATAGATGAATTATTAAAACGAACAAAAATTGATCCAGCGAATGTTAGGGAATGTGCAATAGGTTCGGCCTTTGGAGTATGGGAAAATTGGACATATGGTGGTAGAGCTATCTCTTTACCAGGTATGCTCCCAATTACTACGCCAGCTATGTTCATAGACCGTCAATGCGCTTCTGCAATGACCGCAGTCCACGAAATTTATTTAAAAATTCTTACAGACTATATTGATTGTGGAATAGCTGCCGGATTCGAACATATGACAAGAGTTCCTATGGGGCTAGATAACAAGTGGATCAAACCGAGCCAAAGGGCATTTGTTAGACGTAAAGATATAGATTGGGCAACTGCAACGAATATGGGGTTAACTGCTGAAAAATTAGCTGCTGAAGTAGGTATGAGTCGGGAACGGATGGATAAATGGGGTACAAGAGCTCATAACTTGGCTGAAAAGGCGATAGATGAAGGATTTTTCAAAGGTGAAATTTTACCACTTGAGGTAGAATTACCAGATGGGACTAAAAAAGTGGTTGATTATGATCAAGCAGTCAGACGAGGATCAACTTATGAGAAAACAGCGACTCTAAAACCCGCTTTTAAGAGAAAAGGATTAATTACAGCGGGAAATTCATCCCCTTTAAATGCAGGTGGTGGAGCAATAATGTTAATGTCCCGAGAAAAAGCCAAGGCAACTGGACTTAAACCAATGGCCACTATCAAATCAATTGGCTGGGCTGGTGTTGACCCTAGCGTGATGGGTAAGGGGCCAGTTCCTGCGACTAAAATGGCTTTAGAAAAGGCAGGATTAGAAGCAAAAGACATAGATTTTTGGGAAATTAATGAAGCATTCGCTATCGTTGCTTTATATTGCATTGATCAATTTGGAATCGATCCAGATAAAGTCAACGTGAAAGGTGGAGGATGTGCGATTGGACATCCATTAGGTATGACTGGAATAAGATTGGTCGGAACGTTAGCCA
>JABXJU010000323.1 GCA_013375405.1 Candidatus Helarchaeota archaeon | reverse complement strand
CGGGTGGAGGTGCAGCAGACGGCGGTACGGCGGATGGGGGTGCAGCGGGTGGGGCGTGGGGTGGATGTAGCTCTAGAGAAGTTTATCTGGAGTAACATCTATAATTTTTTGAATACTATCTGATAAGCCTCTTACTCCGATAAAGGTAAAATTAAATGGGTCCCAATCTTCCAATTTATTTAATATATCTTCAATAACTTCATCTAATTCTTGAATAGTATTCAAAGATGTTAGTTCTTTAAATTTTTTAATAAGATTCTCCCTAGCTTCAATTTCTTCATCAGATGAAGGCTTTTTTATAGTTAAAAATAAAAATATCTCTTTAATTTCTTGAATTATAGCCTTAAACTTATTTTCTTCACTCATAAGGGGTCATTTTAACTATCTTTTATAGCAATAATAATAAAAACTCTATAAATATTTAGAAATCATTTATCAATTTATTTTTTTTCGATCCAATTATAGATCAGTAAAGCAAGATGTTTATAATTTATAGGTATCTCAACTTTTTTTGATAAAAAAATTAATGACCATGGTGCGAATGCCGCACGGTATGTCCACCTGCGACCACAAAGTAAATCTTTTTTTTCGTTAGATTTGTTAAAAGCACCTTATGACCATCGGGCACGAAAATTGCATCACCTTCATTCATAATCATTTCCTCATCTTCAAGTTTTGCTTTCATTTGGCCATCCATCAAATATATAATTTCTTCGTGCCCCTTTCCTGGACCAGTTTTCCTATTTGATTCTTCAGGTTCTAGGAAACCAAGGCCAATATAGACATCTTGTATGTCATGATTGATTAGTGCGCCATAAAAGAACTCTCTTTTAGAGGCCGCATCACATTTCTCCTTTAACTTAAATATCATCACTTCACCTACTTCATTAAATTTAGCGGGGAGTTTTCGATCTAATCCGTGTTTTTGGGATAACTTTCGTTTTTCGAATTTCTTCTTCTAATCTGCGCCGTTCTCTCTGTATATTTTCTCTATCCTTTTCTAGTCTATTCCGTTCACGTTTGATATTGTCCTTTTCGTTCTTAATTTTTTGTTTCTCACGGTCTATTTTTGACCGTTCATTTTGAACTTCTCTAGCTAGGTTTTTCTTTTCATTCGCTAAGCTATTTACTTCATATTTGAGATTATTATATTCAAGTTGTAAGTTTTTCAATTTCTTTTCCAGACGATCATTCGTGTCAATTAAATCCCGCATTCGAGCTTCTTCTCTTTCACGCGCCTTTCTAAGATTATTTTTATCTTTTTCTATTGAACCTTTTAACCGACGTATATCATCTTTATCGCGTTCTAAATTACGCTCTCTTCTCTCCAAATCTGCATTCTTTCGTCGTATCAAATCCTTATCTTTATCGATCTGTCTTTTTTCATCATCTAAAAGATTTTTTTCTCTTGAAAGTTCTTTATCAAGCTCATTTACTTCACGTTTTAAGTTATCTTTTTCCCTTAGAAGATCTTTAATTTCATTCTCACGTTCTTTTCTCTTTTTTTCAAGGTCTTCGAGTGTGTCTTGATACCCCTCCAACTTTTTAATAGTTTTTTCCAATTCCTGTCGTTCCTTAATTACTTGTTCTTGTTCTTCTTCTAATTCTTTTCGAGCTTTCTCTAATCTTTTTAATAATTTTTTGCTTGGTGGGGGTGGTCTAAATTCAGGTTCAGGTATTTTTTCCTTAATTTGATATTTTGGCGGTGTTTCGTCTTTCATTTAGCTCACTTTAAACTAATAATTCGAAATCGTAAATTATTCCTAATTCTTTTTATTCTTCACAAAAGCATCATGATTTTTATGAATGATAAGATATCAAGAAAATATATTATTTGTTCTATATTACTTTTTAAAAAAGAGAAAAGTTAAAAGAAAATCATTTCAATATTTTCTATTAAAAAATAAATAGGTCAGAGGTTTTGAAAATGTTTGAAGAAGATGAATTTGATGAAGATTTAGAAGATGTCGCAGAGAAAACGCCAAGTATATCTGCCAAAACACCAATTCCACCACCAGTGGTAAAAGGAAAAAAGATAAACCTTTTCTTTATGTCAACTATTGGACCTGGGGAGAAGAAGGAAAAACTAGGTATTAACACCGGCAATAGAGTTGGTGATATCAAAACTACTGTTGGAAATTTATTTGGACTAAATTCTCCTGATTTCCATTTGTCTTATGGTGGTGTAACAATGGACGAGGCCAACCCTTTGCAGGACTACGATGTAGGTGATGGCGACACTGTCTTATTAATTCCCGCAAGTACTGCAGGTTGAACTAAATTAGTTTGATCTAACAATAATTCTCTACTTTTTGTAGAAATTTAAATTTCATTTAAATATTTTTTTTATAGGTTAGAATAAAAATAGGTGTAAAAATTGGACAATGCTGATTTTTTTAGTGAAGAATTCACACCAACAGAACGAGATCTCTATGATCGTCAATTGAGACTCGATGGTTGGGACCAAAAAATAATTAAAAATTCGAGAGTTTTGATTGTAGGTGTAGGAGGTATTGGATGCGAGGTTGCTAAAAATCTAGTAATGATAGGTGTTGGTCATCTTGATTTAATTGATTTAGATATAATTGAGCATTCAAATTTAAATAGGCAAATCCTCTTTGCAGGCGCCAAAATGGGGACGCCAAAAGCCACCGTCGCTGCAAAGCGACTAAGAGACATTAATCCTCATATAACAATTAAGGGGTACCATACATCCCTTGAACGACTCGATCCTGCAGTTTATACAGCAGCTGATGTGGTTATCGGTGGATTGGATTCTATTAACGCGCGATTGAATCTAAATGCTCATTGTATTCGCTTTAAGAAACCTCTGATTGATGGAGGTGTAAACGGCTATCATGGGCATATGTATACCATTTTTCCCTATGAGAATGCGTGCATCGAATGTAATCCCCCCTCTACCGTTGAATCTGATGAAATGGCTGCGTGTACTGTAGTTGGAGTGCCCAGAAAAAGGATCCACTGCGTTTTTAAAGGAATAATGGAATTTAGAGACGAATTTGATAATGAACCCGAGGCAAAAGATGTGAAACATATAGAATATGTTCGAAAACACGCAAATATGTTAGCAAAAAAACATGATTTCTTGCCTTTATTCACTCAAAGTGATATCTATAAAGTGATCGACCAACATGATCCAGGAATAATCACCATAAATGCAGTCATATCCTCGTTGCAATCGCATGAAACCCTAAAAATCCTCCATTGGAACGCAGGTAATAAGGGATTAGGCCAACCGCTTTCAAGTTATATGATATTTAACGCCATGACCATGAAATATTATTATATGGAAAAGAAAAGAAACCCAAAATGCCCACAATGCGGAGATGCTGTCCGAAGAATAAGTGTAAAAATTAGCCGAAAAACGCCCTGTATTGAAATCATTAATTATCTTAAACAAAAAGGCTATACTTTGGATCCAGATTTCGATCCGATGCTAACAATTATGGACTTCAACAATATCAAAGAGGTTAATCTTGAACGTAATCCGAAACAAAACGAACTGAGGAACCTGGAGCTATTAACTGTTGTAGGATTTAAAGGCGGTGAAATTTTTCTAA
>JABXJU010000063.1 GCA_013375405.1 Candidatus Helarchaeota archaeon | reverse complement strand
TCGATGCTGATAAGGCGGGAGAGGTGGCAGTGCGTGTGGCTATGGCGGTGGCTCCGAAACGAAAGAAAATGAAAAATTTAATTGATTATTCAGAGTTGCAAAAAATTGCAAGTGAATGTAAAGAATGCAGTGATTGTCAACGGGCTTGTGTAAACAATCTACCTATCCCTCCAGCCATGGTTGCGGCAGCTCAGGGCGATTTCACCCTGCTTGAAGACCTCTGGGATCTGTGTGTGGGCTGCGGCCGCTGTGATGAAGTGTGTTCGCATAGCATTAGCCCCCATGATATGATTGCCGTTGCAGGGGAAAACAGATTCAAAGAAGATAAATTCTTAATCCGAAGTGGGAGAGGGCAAATTCGAGATACAGAAATTCGGAGTGTTGGCTCACCCATTGTACTGGGGGAGATTCCAGGAATAGTCGCGATAGTTGGATGTGCTAATTATCCAAACGGTCCGCAGGAAGTTGCCAAAATAGCCGAAGAGTTCCTAAGACGACGCTATATAGTTACAGTGTCCGGCTGCTCTGCGATGGACATTGCCAGAGTTAAGGATGAAGAGGGACAAACACTCTATGAGAAATATCCAGGGGAATTTGATGCGGGTGGCTTAGTTAATGTCGGATCCTGCGTGGCTAATGCCCATATTGTGGGAGCCGCCGTGAAGGTAGCGAATATTTTCGCGAAGCGTAATTTACGTGGTAATTTTGAGGAAATCGCTGATTATATCCTAAATCGTGTTGGGGCATGTGGAATCGCGTGGGGCGCATACAGCCAAAAAGCAGCATCTATTGCGACCGGTTGTAATCGATTTGGTGTTCCTGTCATAATCGGACCTCATGGTGCAAAATATCGTCGCCAGTATTTAGGTCGTAGCGATGATGAGGAGAGTTGGAACGTAATCGATGCGCGCACAGGAAAGAAGGTTTATGCAGGCCCTACTCCAGAGCATTTGATTTATGCAGCGGAAAGCGTGGAAGAATGTATTGTGGAAACAGCAAAATTATGCTTGCGACCGAGCGATAACTTCAAAGGGAGAGCAGTGAAACTCACCCATTGGATAGATCTCCACAAGAGATATTATGGAAAAATGCCTGATGATATCGAGAAGTTTGTTCGTGTTGAAGCGGACATACCCTTGACTATGAAAGATGAGATAATGCCCATCCTTCAGAAGAAGGGCTGGAAACCCCGGGAAATTCCCGATGCTACATTATTACCAAGAATGATCCGAAAGAAAAAAGGAGTGTGAGATGGATGTCTACAAGACCATGGCAAGATGCGGCCATTAACCCTAAAATGGGTGTGGCCATGAAAGAACCAGCTAAATTAGCAAAGATTTTGAAAAAAGCACAGAGACCATTAATCGTCGTTGGCGCATTAGCAGATCAAATAGAAGTGAATGATGGAAAAACACTACTTGATCTTCTAATCGAACTAGGAAAAACCATTCCAATCGTGGCGACCTCCAATATTTCCAAGGCTTTTCTTGACAAAGGGTTTGACCCCACCGTGATTATGACAGCGGTGAATATTACTAACCGGTTATCTGACCCTGACTGGAAAGGCTTGGATGGAAAAGGGAAATATGATGTGGTCGTTTATACAGGGATGACAATCTATCTAGAGCTACAAATGTTGAATCGACTAAAACACTACGCACCTTGGATGAAAACAATCTCATTAGAACGCTTTTTTATCCCCAATGCCACTTTAGGGCTGGCAAATTTAAAGGTTGATAAATGGAAAGAAGGAATGAAAAAATTTATGGAGGAAATGAAAAGTTAAAGGAGAGAGAAAATATGTCTGAAGGAAAAGGTATGTGGGACGACATCCCAGTAGATGTCGGCTTAGTTTACGAAGGAGAAAGAATTCGTGGAAAGCAAATGCAAGTCGAATTAGGTGGGCCGAAAATTACAGAAAAGTTTGAATTGGTCCAAGCCCGAAAAATGAATCAAATCGAGGACGAGAAAGTTACTGTTATAGGGCCAGATCTGCAGAGTATGGAGGTTGGCGGAAGATATCCACTTGGAATCCTTGTCGAAGTAGCTGGGAAATTGGTCGAAAAAGACCTAGAAGCAGTTCTCGAACGACGAATTCACGAGTTTACTAATTTTATCGAGGGAATGATGCATTTAAATCAGCGATATGACATATGGTTACGACTATCTCAGGGCAGCTACAAGAAGGGATTCAATACGCTACAGTTTATGGGGAAAGTGTTAATTCGACTCTATAAAACGGAATTCAAGAGTATCATAGAGAAGATTCAAGTCACACTTTATACAGACCCTAAAAAGATAAAACCACTATTTGAAGACGCCAAAGGCATATATGAGGCAAGAGATGCACGCGCACGCGGCATGAAGGACGAAGAAGTGGATGCATTCTATGGATGCACGTTATGTCAAAGCTTTGCACCTACACACGTGTGTACGATTAGTCCCAACCGAATTTCATTATGTGGAGCCATCAACTGGTTTGATGCACGAGCAGCTGCAAAAGTTGATCCGAAGGGGCCAAATTTTATGATTGAAAAAGGCGAACTATTGGATACTGTTAAAGGCGAATATACGGGAATCAATGAAGCAACTAAAAAGAAATCATTAGGGGAAATAGAAAAAGTACACATGCATACTATTTTGAGTCCCTATAACCATACTTCCTGTGGTTGTTTCGAGTCTATTGCATTCTTTATTCCTGAAGTCCAAGGGATAGGAATTGCGGATAGGAACTTCAAAGGGAACGCGGTAAATGGTTTGCCTTTTAGCACACTGGCAAACAGTACAGGCGGTGGTAAGCAAGTTGAGGGTTTTATAGGAATGGCTATCGAATATATGCGTTCTCCAAAGTTTTTCCAGGCCGATGGAGGTTGGAAGCGCATCGTATGGTTACCTGCTAGTGTTAAAGAGAATGTCAAGGATGCCATCCCGCCGGAGCTGTACGATAAGATCGCCACCGAACAAGATGTCCAAGATATCGCCAAATTGAAGGACTTCCTGAAGAGCAAAGGTCACCCAGTCCAAGAATACTGGACCGAAGAAGTGGAAGAAGTAGAAGAAGAAGAATTCGCGGAAGCTGCGATGCCAATGATGCAGATGCCAGCACAAATGCCTCAAATGGCGGGTGGAATGATCCAACTCCCGATGATGGGAGCGGTGCAATTCCCAGCTGGCGCTCTTGGGGCCGCAGGTGGCGCTAAATGGAAGATTGTCTTAAAAAATACAAAGATCTTTGCCGAAGAAATGATCATCAAACGCATTGAAGAAAAGCCAAAAAAGAAAAAGTAGGTCATCACGTTGTCAAAAAAAGAAGAAGAAACCGATTTCCAGAGGAAGCTTAACCGTATCCTAGATACGAAAAATGATGTGGTTTTGAAGAATGTTACTATAGAATTCGACGAATTTGAGCTGGAATACTAAGTCGAGAAGGTTGATGAAATTGGATGACGAATTGATCTCGGATTTTCAAAAGAAATTGGATAAATTAATGAAAAATGTCAACGAAATCGTTCTAAAGAACGTGACAATTGAATCGGGCGAACTGGAAATCGAAATTCCTGCTGGGGCGGGAGGCGTTCCCCCTCAAACACTCCAAATGATGCAAGCAGTTATGCCAACATTACGACAAATCGCATGGAAACAAGTCAAATTCGCTAATCCGGCAGAGTCGTATCCTGGACAAATTACCGAAGTGAAATTCATTCGATCAAACAGAAAAACGGTCACGATCGGGGGTGAAAATGTACCCCCTTATTACCGCTTTGAAGGAAATAATCCAAATCCGCCTGTCGTAACCGCTGATGTTTTCGATATTCCAGTCAATACGAAGAAGCGAGAGAGTTTTCTCCGGCTTGCGAAACCGGTGAAGGATCACCTTCTCCAGCCGGATGATGTCACGGAAGACATGGCAGCATGGGCCAAGAAGACTGTGGAAGTTTTCGGGGCAGAAATGATCACTTGTCATTTCATTGGAACCGATCCAACCATTCCAGAGAAGCTTGGTGGTAAAAAGTCAGCAAAATGGACAGCAAAGAATCTCGAAGAAGTCATGCAAGCAGTCGATGTGCCGATCATTATCGGTGGTTCTGGAAACCATGAGATGGATCCCAAGGTCTTTGAAGCCTGTGGCGAAGTCGCCGAAGCAGAACGGTTCATGTTAAGCTCCTTAGAGCTCGCAACAGTTGAAAAAATTTTACCTATCGCTAAAAAGTATGATCATAACATCCTTGCATGGACTCAACTTGAATTAAATGACCAGAAAAAGCTCAATCAAACGATTATCGAGATGGGACTGCCGAAAGATCATATCGTTATTGATCCGACCTGTGCTACCCTCGGTTATGGGCTCGAATATTCATTTTCGATTTATGAACGAATCCGCTTAGCCGGACTTAAAGGTGAGGAGGCCTTACAGTGTCCGATGAGCGGGGGAACCACCAATGCATGGGGCGCACGTGAAGCGTTCAGCTCAGATAAAAAGCGGCCGGAATGGGGACCGCGGGTATACCGAGGACCCTTCTGGGAGATCATCACGGCTTACGTGCTCTCGCTTTGTGGCCTAGATATAGCTATGATGTTGCATCCTGGAGCGCAGATGGGCTTCAAATCAATCGTAAAGGCATTAACCACGAAGGATAAAGGACCAACAGTGAATCTATTGGATTGGATTACAATGGAGGTATAAAAATGGTAAAAGTTAGTCCACTCCGGGTCACACCATTGCTTCCGGGTACCAATTGTGGGGAATGCGGCGAAGAGACTTGCATGGCATTTGCCGTTAAATTGCTAGATCACGTCTATGAGATAGCAGATTGCAAGCCCCTCATGAAAGAGAAGAAATATGCAAAAAAACTCAAAAAATTGAAAGATCTTATTACAGCACCGATTCGACCAATCAAAGTGGGTGTAGGGGATCGCGCAATCACTATCGGCGGGGAAGAAGTCCTCTACCGGCACGAATTAACGTTTTATAGTCCCAGCGCGATTATCCTTGCAGCTCCAGATAACAACGAAGCCGTCCTTGAAGAACGTGCGAAATTTGTGAAGGATTGGAACGTTTATCGAATTGGTGAGACTTTAACACTACAAGGACTCGCAATTCGTGCAGTCTCGAATGATCCCGCAACTTTTGCGAAAGCAGTTAAAAAAACCTTAGCAATAGCCAACATACCCTTGGTATTATGTTCCACGAATCCTGCCGTGTTAAAAGCTGGAGCACAGGCAGCCAAAGGTAAAAATCCGTTGCTCTATGCGGCGACTAAGGATAACTGGCAACAAATCGCCCAGATTGCGATGCAAAATGATTGTGGCGTCGTGGCATTTTCAACAGATCTCAATGAACTGGTCAGCCTAGCCACTTCGATGGCAGGCGCAGGGCTTGAGAAAATTGCAGTGGATCCCGGGTTGATGCCAACCGATGGGCATCTCGCTGACTCCCTTGACAGGTTCATGATGCTTCGAAAGGCAGCAATTAGGAAAGATAACAAAAGTGCGGGTTGGCCGATCATTTCGGTGCTAGCTACGGCTTATATTGGAAAAAGCTCTGGTATGAGTGAAGCCGAACGTATTGAAACTGCTTTTTGCGAGGGCGAACTAGGTATTACTTTCATTGGTCGCTCGACTAATATGGTTATCGTTCAAACGGCTGATTCCTGGTTGTTGTTGGGGCTCATGGTTCTTCGACAAGCAGTCTATTCTGATCCCCGGGTACATCCATCAGTTGATGCAAAACTCTATGAGCTTGGGACGCCCGACGAGAATTCGCCGGTTTTTGTTACGACGAACTATACAATGACTTATTTCGCAGTGAAAGATGACCTTGAAGCATTGAAACTTAACGGTTGGTTATTATTGGTCGATTCTGAAGGGATCTGCG
This sequence comes from Candidatus Helarchaeota archaeon, assembly GCA_013375405.1. Next base: position 15,038 of record JABXJU010000063.1, on the reverse strand, counting down.
TTGAATCTGCAGTAGCGGGAGGACAAATTAAGGCAGAACATGTCGCAGAAGCAATCAAGGAATCTGGATTAGAAAACAAAGTTAAACATAAGGTCGTTATTATTCCTGGTTTGGCGGCTCGCTTATCGGGGGAGCTTGAAGGACTGGCAAATTGGAAAGTGCTTGTTGGACCGCGTGATTCCGGCGATATTGGTCCATTTATGGAAACTAAATGGGATGGTAAGCTCGAACAATTAATGAAAGAATGGCAAGAGATGCAAGATTAAGTTCAAACTTTTTTTTTATTTTTTTAAAGTCACATTTTGTGATAAAATTTAAATTCAAAGATAACATTTTTTTAATTAATGAATCTGCGAGAATTACGAAAAAAAATGCCCGATATTTTTGAACGGGTAAAACGTGATATTGAGAAGGAGATAGGACGCCATCGAGCGGGTTTAAGTTTAGGGCTCGTGTCGATGGGAATGTATCATGGAAGTTTTATTGGGGGTATGTTCTTTTCTGGGGGAACAATGATATTAATGAATGTAGATCCGCTACATGTAATCCTAGATGAACAACCCGATGAGGTTGTTATAGCCTACGTATATCATATTCTCCTCCATGAGTATCTCCACTCTCTAGGGTTTTTAAATGAACGCCAGTGCCGAGTAATCACTCTTGAAGTTAGCAAAAATGTATTTCAAGATCCAAAGCACCCCATCGTTATTCTCGCTACAAAAGGAATTGGGGCCTACTTTTCGAATTTACCTTTGATTTATGCGCCCCCCAATTATGATCCGCAAAAAGGGTGGCAGATAGATCGGGTAAAGGAATTCGATAAAGAGAGTTTTAGATATTTTGGTTAATCATTAAATTCTTAATAAAAATATAGTCATTCATTTTGTTAGATTTAATTATTTTTGAGAATATCTCATCATACTATTTCAAGATTTACAGTCAATCTCAACAAAATTCATTCTGGAAATAACTGACTGGAGAGCTACATGATAGAAATCCCGTCCTGCATTCCAATCAATTTTCATAATTTTTAATTTGGGGTGAATTTTAGTAATAAGCACGGTTTCTTCCTTTACTGCTGCTTTTTGAACAATCAATCCTTCAGGATTAAACACGGTACTTCCCCCAATCATCTCACCCCAAGCAGGATGGTTTCCAATTGGATCAACTTGGGCGACAAAAACAAAATTTTCGTATGCGCGAGACCGAGCCGCTGCCATAAACCTATCATAATACATGACCGCATTCATAGTGGGATTTAAAATGAGTTCCACACCATGATCACTAAAATTTCGTGCTATTTCGGGAACGAAGATATCACCACAAATAATTACGCCAATTTTGCCTAATTTCGTTTTGAATATGGGAAATTCTGATCCCAAAGAATAATATTCTGGGCGATCATATGCTCTCACATATGTTCCTGCGATCTCTTTTGGCGTTATAAAAGCCCCCATATTATAAATTTTCTCCTCTTTCAGAGTGGGAGAAGAACCTGGTACAATAAGAATTCCGAACTCTTCTGACAATTTTAAGAGTTGCTGGTTAGTTGGACCTTCGAAGGGTTCAACGAGTTGTGCGGGTTTTCCAACAGAGAGCCAACTACCGACCGAAAAAAATTCGGGAAGACAGACAAGGTCAGCATCTAACTTATAGGCAGATTCGATCATTTCAAATGCTTTTTTAAGATTTCGCTCCTTATCGGCCATGGTCATGCAATTTATTATTTGCATTTGAACTAAACCAAGCGTGAATTCCTTCATAGTCTAACATAATATTTATTTATTTAAAAAAGAATAGATAGTAAATTTCATTTTTAAAATGAATTACGGAGGAATTTGTAATGGAAAAAGCGAAGGCGGAAACAAATTGGGTAGAGCGTGCTTATAACAAATTAACCGCACCAAAAACTGTTAAATATTCTGGTTTATTAGTTTTAGTACTTTATCTCGGTTTGGTATCTATTGGAGTTTTGGTTGCAGCGATACTAGGGCCTTCAGGCTATTCTGTAACAACCCATTATATTAGTGCCCTTGGAAGTAGTGATACTACCCCTGTTCCTATACTATATGATCTCGCGTGTATATTTGCAGGAACATTGACCATCCCATTAAGTTTATATTTAGAAAAGCACATCGCCCCAATACCTCGTAAGGCGGAAGATCTCCCTGCGCCGCACCGCTGGAGCTATAGATTGACAGGGACTGGCTTTTTTTTCAGTTTGCTCGGTAGTATTTTTTATATTGGTGTTGGAATTTTCAGTGCTGATCGAGGTGAGGTAAGGGGTATCGAGATGCATAATATTTGCTCATATGCGACTTTTGGAGGATTCGCATTTGCTGCACTTTTCTTGGGATTTGCAATTATTTTTGTGCGACAACCACTCATTCCCAAACCCTATAATTATCCTCTCGGGATCTGGGGTGTAGTTGGACCAATAACGGTTGCGATATTGAATCTCACTGGCTTAGAGGGTGTAACTTATGAGTTCCTGGAATGGTTTTTGCTCTGGGCAATCTTAGCGTGGTTGATACCACTGGCAATATTCACTCTACGCCATATTGAAAGACAATTACATAACGAAAAGTGACCTTCTGCAAGGTGAATTGTTTTAATGAAGGGATATTAGTTTTAGTGGTGGAGTAAGATGGAACAAAAGGAATCAAAATCAAACTGGGTAAATCGTGCATATAATAAATTAACATCGCCCAAGGCAATTAAATTCTGTGGATATGGCGTTATGATTGGGTACTTGGGATTACTAATTATAGGAGTAATCATCGCTGCTACACTAGACCCTGATGGGTATACGGTTTGGGACAATTGGATCTCAGATCTCGGCAGCATTGAACATACCCCTGCGCCATTTCTTTATGATATCGCATGTGGAATAGCGGGGATATTGTCTATGCCGTTTATTTTCTATCAAGAGAGATATATTGCGCCCATTCCACGCACACCAGAAGACCTTGCGTCTGTACCACACCGTATGGTATACCGGGGAATGAGTCTTGCGTTTTTCACAACATTTTTAGGAAATTTTTTCTATATCTTTGTTGGTATTTTCAGCGGTGATCGGAATTATTTCGATTTACATATGATTTTTTCGGAGCTTACGTTTGGTTTCTTCATGCTTGGGACGCTGTTCTTTGGATTTACTCTATTGATTTCAAGAGAGATCGTACCTAGACCCTACAACTTTATAATTGGACCAATAGGGATAGGTGCACCACTGTTTATGACAGTTTTAAACTTAATTGATTCAAATCCACTCAGAGAGTGGGGACTTTTATGGAGTATTATGGTCTTCGTGATTCCAGTGTTTCTATTTACTCTGAGACATGCTGAGAAACGACTTCACAGTGAAAATTAAATTATTAACTAAAATAGATGAGGAAAGATATATGAAAATGGAAGATATTGAACAAAATTGGGTAAATAAAATGTATGAAAAACTCACTACGCCCAAAACCATAAAAATTTGTGGCTATACTGCATTGATCCTTTTTTTTGGGCTATTTATTACGGCGATAATTGTTGCTTTACCGCCAGGTCCTATTGATTTAGAACCTTATACCATTTGGAACAATTGGATAAGTGATATGGGAAGTTACAAATATACCCCAGCCCCTTTCCTTTTAGACACGATGTTAATTGGTACAGGAATATTATTGGTGCCATTCCACTTGTATTTGGAGAAACATTTAGCTCCTATTCCTCGTGACGCTGGAGATTTTCCAATTCCACATCGATGGACTTATAGATTAACGGAGCTGGGTTTCTTTTTGAACTGTTTGGGCTCGTTTTCAATGATATGCGTCGGAATATTCTCCGAGGACCGAAGTTTCGGGTTACACTTTCCATTCTCTGTACTCCTTTTCGGTTCCTTTGCATTTGGAGCGATTTTTCTAGGATTGGCATTTATGATTACAGATCCCGTTATCGTACCTAAGCCATTTAACTATATATTAGGCGTCTATGGAGTGCATGGGCTTTTTATAATTGGAGGTTTTGCAGGGTATCATTTACTTTGGGGAACTCCGCTCGAAAAATTAATGGAATGGGTAATTTTCTTCGCACTTATGGCGTGGATGTTGCCAATATCTTTTTTTGCCATGAGACATGCGGAAAAACTGTTAAATGAAAAATAATTTCAAATACTGTTGGAGAAAGATTATGCAGAAGGACCAATCCTGGATAAATCGTGCGTATGAAAAACTTATAGCACCGGGGACCATTCGATTTTGCGGTTATGCAGCGATGGTAGTATTTTTCGGTTTTGGAATTAGCGCAATAACTGTTGCAGTTCTGCTAGGTCCAGGGTTTACAATTATGAATAATTGGATAAGCGACCTTGGAAATCATAATTTTACACCTGTTCCAATCTTATTTGACATATCTTTTTTTGGTTCTGGGTTGTTAATCATACCAATAAATCTTTATTTGAGGAAGAATATTACCCCAACTCCTCGGATCTCAGAGGTCCTTCCAGCATCTCCACGGATGCGCTATCGAGTAATGGGATTGGGTTTTTTCCTTATGATAATTGGAGGAATATCAATGATGGGACTTGGGATTTTTAGCGTAGATCGAGATTTCGGGTTACATTATATTTTTGCGGTGCTTCTCACCTCATCTATCAATTTAGGCATCATTCTAATAGGATTGAGAATTACAATTATGGAGCAACCTTTTGTTCCCAAGCCGTATAGTTATGTGTTGGGAGTTTATGGAATAGTTGTACCGACTATCTTCGGAGTAGTTACTCCAATTATTTTTATTGTCTTACCGCAGTTTCAGAAATTAATGGAATGGACATCATATCTCTCAACTTTACCATGGATGGTTACTTGGAATCTGTTCATATTACGGCATGCAGAAACGCAAGTAAAAAGGGCATAAGAAATCCTCTGAATAAATGCTGCTTTAATAAGTTCATTCTAACTGGGAAAGAGTATTGAACAGGTTCCAGAGACCTTGAAGATACGATTTTCTTCGAGTGTGAATTGCTTGAATATCATTAACTATATTTTTTAAAATAGAGAAATAGATAGCGAGCGGGTTACGTGCATACTCCGTTTGATAAGCATTTAGATTAGTTATAATAATAGAAATGATATCATTTCGGAGAAGGGCGTAAAAGATTAGTTCTAAAAGTGTCAGATTCGAATTGGCGAATCCTTCTTTAAAATTTTGAATTAAAGGAATGCAAGCATCTCGGGCGGCTTCTAAGTCTTTTTTAAGAACGTATATCATCGATTTTCCGATCGTTTTAATCTTTTTGTCTAGAATAGAGGTAATAAGACGGTCCGAAAACTTCTCTAATAATTGGGAAATTAATTCAGGAGGAGCAGGTATAGAAACTCGATAGCGCCCCTTGGCAAACATCATTATTTTTTCGATCGCATATCTTTCATTTAGGTAAGATATAACGGAAATTCCCACGAAAATGGACTTCAGGTTTTTTGGATTTGATTTCTGTTTGAAAAATTCGTCTAATTCAGTAGCTATCTGATTTATTATTTCTAAAAAAGAAGGAACCAATTCTCCTTCTGGGGTTCGACGAGCCTGATCTATGAGGCGAAACCACGTTTGAACTTCAGGATTTAATTTATCCAAAGGAAATTTATGGATTGTCATTAATTGGTAGCATCTCATTTCTATAAAGGAGAGGGAGCTTTATAGACACCGAAGATATCCCGAAGTACATCGCAAATTTCCTGGATGGTAGCGTATGCCTTGACGGTTTCGATCATTATTGGCATTATATTTTCATCTGATTGAGCAACTTTCCTCAATTCTTCCAATTTAGCTTTAATGAGGCTTTCATCGCGGACTTTTTTTAATTCATTGAGATTTTCAATAGTTTTCTTTTCGACACCCTCATCTAACTGGAAGAGATTTAGTTTCAAATCTTCCTTCATCTCTAGTAGGTTTACTCCAATGACTTTTACCTCGCCATTTTCAATCTTTTTTTGGTCCTGGTAAGCATTAATTGCGATCTCTTTCTGGATATAGCCCTTTTCAACTGCAATAGGCATTCCACCCATTTCATCGATTTTTTTGATGTATCTCATAGCTTCTTCTTCAAGCTTTGATGTCAGGTATTCAATTAGATAAGAGCCACCGAGGGGATCTACACTATCCGTAACGCCCATCTCATGGGCAAGGACTTGCTGGGTTCGTAAAGAAAGTCGTACGGAATCTTCGGTTGGAATGGCCAAAGCTTCATCTGCCCCACAGGTATGAAGGGATTGTGTGCCACCCAGTATTGCAGCAAGAGCTTGGATGGCGACCCTGATTATATTTACTTCGGGTTGTTGTGCTGTCAAAGCACCCCCAATAGTTTGTGTGTGAAAACGTAACCGTAAGGAGTTGGGATTTTTTGCTTTAAACCTTTTTTTAACAATGTTTGCCCACAATCTTCGGGCCGTTCGCAATTTAGCGACTTCTTCAAAAAAGTGTCGATGAGTACAAAACATAAAGGAGAGTCTAGGAGCAAAATCATCAATGTCAATTCCGCGCTTGAGTACTTCGTCAATATATGCAATACCATCCGCCAAGGTGAAGGCAATTTCTTGAATGGCATTGGCGCCAGCCTCACGCATATGATATCCACAGATGCTAATAGTGTTAAATCGCGGTAACTGCTTTGAACAATACTCAATCACGTCCGCAGCCAATCGCAAGGCTGGTTTAGGAGGATAGATATATGCACCCCTAGCAACATATTCTTTAAGGATATCGTTTTGTACTGTCCCCGTTAATTTTTCTGGAGGGACGCATTGTTTCTCACCTACTGCAATGTACATCGCCAAAAGGACAGTGGTGGGCGCGTTAATCGTCATGCTCGTGGAAACTTTATCCAATGGAATATCTTTAAAGACTAATTCAAAATCTTTGAGCGAATTTACAGTGACTCCGACCCGCCCCACCTCACCTTGGGCAAGGGGATTGTCAGAAGTATAACCCATTTGCGTGGGTAAATCAAAAGCAACCGAAAGTCCCTTCTGGCCTTGGGAAATCAAATATTTGAAGCGTTTATTCGTTTGGATGGCATCAGCAAATCCAGCGTATTGGCGCATCGTCCATAAACGTCCACGATACATTGTAGGGTAAACACCACGTATGAAAGGATACTCGCCTGGAAAGCCCAAATTTTCTAAAAAATCTAAATCTTTAATATCTTCGGGAGTATATACTTGTTTTAGGGGAATTCCAGAGGGAGTTTCAAATTTTTCTTTCAATTCTCCCCGTTTTAAAAATTTATCTAAAATTTTTTCTTCCCATTCTTTTCTTTTAGTCTCGATTTCTTTAATTTTTTCTTCTGTAAACATTTTTAATCATCTTAATTATTTTATAAAGGCTCATATTTGATGCCCGAAACTTCATGTCCATCCAAATTAGCTGTTAATTTTTCGAATTTAGGCTTTAATTTCATTCCAACTTTAAGATTCTCTATAGTCGTAAGTTGCCCCAACGCCCGTACTCCATTAGTGAATTCGACAATACCAAGAGCATAGGCTTTTTTATCGCGATATTCGGCAGGGGGCGCCTTCAAAATGGTATATGTTAGAAGCGTGCAATCTCCAGAAGATTCAACGGTATCAAAGGTCGTATTTTTACATTGAAGACATCGGATATGATCAGGGTGTTGCAGTTTTCCGCATTTTTTACATTTTTTCCAAATGATCGTGGTTTCACTCATAGATATCACATCCGTTCCACTAATATGCTTACAATATTATTGCCAAATCCTCCGAAGTTACAAATTATTCCAGTCTGTGCATCTTGGACTTGTCTTTTCCCTGCTTCATTACGTAGTTGCCAAACTAATTCAATTACTTGAGCAACGCCTGTGGCACCTAATGGATGACCTCGAGCTTTTAAGCCACCTGACGGATTTATTGGAATTTTGCCACCAATTTCCGTAAGCCCATCATAGGCTGCTTTCGCGCCTTCGCCCTTCTTGAAGAAGCCGATATCTTCACTTTCGACCACTTCAAGAATTTCAAAAGCATCATGTAATTCCGCAACATCCATGTCCTCAGGCGTTTTCTTCGCCATGTCGTATGCTTGTTTAGAACAAATTTGTAATGCCTTCAATACAGTGATATCTTCTCGCTCATAGATGATATGGGTATCGGTTGCTTGCCCAACACCTGTGATTAGGACAGGGGTATCGCAGAATTCTTTAGCCATTTCGGCAGGACACATAACGATTGCAGCCCCTCCATCAGAAATCGGGCAAATATCATATAGTTGTAATGGATCTGCTATAATCGGAGAGGTTAAAGCCTTTTCAAGAGTAATTTCTTTTTGAAAATGCGCATAGGGGTTATGAAGTCCATTTTTATGATTTTTCACAGCGATGCTGGTAATCCACTCTTTAGGGACATTATATTTTTCCATGTACAAACGTGTAAGCAATCCCGCAAAGGATGGTAGGGATACGCCATGCAGGCGTTCAGCTGTATGATGGGTGATAGTAGCCACAGCAGAAGTTACAAACCCTGGAGTCGTGATATGGGTCATTTTTTCTGCCCCCACAACCAAAATCAGATCGCACGCACCAGAGGCAATTGCATAAAAAGCGTTCTTAATCGCAGAGCCTCCCGACGCAGGTCCATTTTTTATGTGATCAGCTGCTGCAGGAATTAAATTTATCCGATCCACCAAGGCGCTGGCTATTCCCGTCATATGATTCAGCGTTTCCGCAGCCATACAGGCGACATAAAGGGCATCAAAGTCTGATTCCGCAGTGTTTGAATCCTCAATTGCTTTAAGGGAAGATTCTGACAAGAGATCCATTAAATTTTTATCTTGAAGTTTCCCAAACTTCGTCATGCCAACTCCAATTATAGCTACATCTCGCATATTATCACTCCTTTGAAAGTATGAATAATATTCCTAATTAAATTTCCTATTTCAATAAAATGGATATTTTCACATCAACCTCGCTGAGAACCATTCGTTATAATTAGTTATTGTTTAAATGAAACCATAAACAAAAATATTGTACTCAATATTTTTGACTGAGAGAAAATGGTGATAAAGAATGGTCAGACCTGTAAAATATCTTTTGGTGAATGAATATCAAGACACACCGATGAAAGAGTTGCCCAATCTGCCGTTAAACGCAATTTCGGGGATAGTTGAAGATGATGTCCCAGGTTTCGAGGATATAGATATTAAAACAGTTCCCAAGCTGGCGGATGCTGAATTTAGGAAGTTAAAGGAAAAGGAACTCAGTGATTATAAACTGAATCGGGGAATTTCCTACGCAATAGACATTATGATCCAAGCAAATGAACCTGGAGTGCATGAAGAAATTATGCCTATTGATGAACTGCTTGATAAAGAATATGAGAAGACCCCAGAAACTGAATTGGGTGGTTTAACCACAGTTGCGATTGAGGGAGTTGCGTCTGGTAATGCAAAGAAACTTAAAAAAGCAGATGTGGCATCAACGATTGAAGAACTTGCAAAAGTCAAGGTTGATAAAATCAAGGCGGCGGGGCTTAAAGATTGGGAAGCCGAGAAGTTTTCCCAATATGCAAAGTGGATTATGAAATATACTAAAGAGAAAACAACTTTTGATAATATCGAATGGGAAATTAAGGGTAAAATGTTAATCGTGAAGATTGATATATCCAAGGAATTGGGAAAATCAAGCACGGGAAAGACAATTATAGTTGCTAGTACCCACGGAGGCAGGCGCCTAAAAGGCACAGAGTTGAGTTTGGGCGCGTTTGCTTATAAATACCCTGAAAAAAAAGAGATCAAGAAGAAAAAGAAAGAGAGAGAAATGCAGAATGTAGAAAAAAAATTGGACGGAAATATATTGACTTTGACAATGGATACTACGAAAGATTATGGCTCATCAGCCTCTGGAAAGAGTACAATAGTCGCATCCACTAGAGGAAATAAGAAAATTGAAGAAACTGAGATTTTGGTTGGCTTGAATTTATACAAAAGAAAAAAATAATCAGTACTTAATCCACTACCTTTTTTTCTTTTTTCTAATTAAATCGCTCACTTGACATTAACAAGAAAAAGAGCTAAGATGAGAAAAACTAAATTGAATTGTTTCTCAAGTATTACTTGTGAGAGACATGGCAGATCCAAAAATTGGAATTTTTCTGTGTTCCTGCGGCACGAATATCGGAGCAACGGTCGAGTTAGAAAAAGTTAAAGACGCTTTTCATGACAATCCGAATTACTTTGTTTTTGATGACTTATATTTATGCTCAGAAGCGGGGCTAGAGAAAATTAAAGAGTCAATAAAAGAGAATTCAGTTGATAGAATTGTGATTGCGGCATGTACGCCAAAATTACATCAAGATCTATTCAATGAAGTGATAGAAGAACTCGGTATAAATCCTTATTTTGTAGAAATCGCCAATGTTCGAGAACAGGCTAGTTGGGTGCATTCTATGGATTCTGAGGGGGCAATACTAAAAGCAATTGATTTAATTAAAATGGCAATTGCTCGCGTAAAGAATGCAAAACCTACCAAGAAATCTTATACCACCATTATAAAGAAGGCCCTAGTCGTTGGAGGTGGAATTGCCGGAATAAAAGCTAGCCTCTCGATTGCCGATGCTGGATACCAAGTCTATCTAGTTGAAAAAGCACCAAGTATTGGGGGGCATATGGCGATGTATGATAAAGTTTTTCCCACCTTTGATTGTGCTATCTGTATTTTGGCACCGTTGATGGTGCAAGTGAGCCGGCATCCCAATATTTCACTATTGACGAATTCAGAAATAAAAAGGGTGTCTGGCGTTAAGGGAAATTTTCAAATCCAAGTCTTGAAGCATCCTCGGTTTATAAATGAAGAAAAGTGTGTTGGTAGCTGCATTGAGCTTTGCTCTACAAATTGTTCAATTGATGTACCTGATGAATACAACGCTGAATATTGCACGCGGAAGGCTGTTCACCTGCCTTTTCTGCAGGCAATCCCGTATATTGCGACTATAGATCCCCAAGCCTGTATTGGCTGTCAAGTCTGTGAGTCCATGTGTGATCGAGAAGCCATTGACTTCAATCAAAAAGAAGAAGAAATCACTTTTGAGGTAGGGGCAATTATTGCAGCCACGGGATTTCAGCCCTTAGATCCTATCCCATTGGAAATGTTTGGGTATAACGAATATGAGAATGTTATAACTTCTTTAGAAATGGAGCGAATGTTAAGTCCAACGGGACCCACGCAGGGGGTTGTAGCATGTCCTTCTGATGGACATATTCCGAAAAAGATTGCCTTTCATCTCTGCGTCGGCAGTCGCGATCTTCAACCGATGGCACGTTCATATTGCTCTGGAGTTTGCTGTATGTATAGCATCAAACATGCGATTGAGATTGCAAAGAGATATGAAGATGCTCAGATTTACATTTTATACATAGATATTCGAACGCCAGGGAAAGCATACGAAGAATTTTACATGCAAGCACAAGGGATGAAAAATATCCATTTCATTCGAGGGCGAAGTGGGGATATTCTTGAAGATCCTGAATCGAAGAAATTAACAATTCGGCTTGAAGATACTCTTTTATGTGAAATAGTTGAATTAGAAATAGATCTCTTGGTGCTAGCGGTTGCAATGGAGCCCAGCAAGAGTTCTATGGAATTAGCAAATCTCTTAAAGGTGGCCACTGATCATGATGGATTTTATCAAGAAGAACATCCGAAAATAAAACCTGAATCTGCATCGATCCCAGGAATTTACGTAGCAGGGTGCATTCAAGGGCCGAAAGACATTCAAACATCCATACTACAAGCGGAGGCGGCAGCCTTAAATGTAGTAAATATGATTCAACATGACCAACTTGAAAGCGATATTTTCGCCCCAACAATCGATCCAAAGTTATGTGAAAGGTGTCTGCTTTGTGAATTGAGTTGTCACCGAAATGTCATTGAAATTGAAAAAGATAAGATTCAAATACACGATCTCGGGTGTTTAGGATGTGGCACTTGTAGTGCTGTATGCCCTAATAGAGCTATTGACTGCGTAGTTTTTTCCAATGACCAAATTGAACAGGAAATTAGTGCTTGTTTAGCAGAAAAAAAAGAATTCCCTTTGATCATTGGCTTCTTTTGTAACTGGTGCGCCTATGCAGCTGCAGATCTAGCAGGCATGTTTAAAATACAATATCCCAGCAACATTCGGATCATTCGGGTTTTCTGTACTGGGCGAATTAATCCTCAATTTATCGTTCATGCTCTCATGAAAGGGGCAGATGGAGTCTTCATTGCAGGCTGCCATCCTCAAGATTGTCATTACCGAACTGGATTCTCAAAGGCGTCTCAACGCGTCTCAGCCTTAAAAGAATTGTTACTAGCAGAGGGATTAAATCCTGACCGAGTGGAAATAGTTAGTGCGTCAGCAACCGAAGCACAAAAAATTGCAGAAGAAGTAACACGTTTTACCAAAAAACTTGAAGCTATAGGCCCGAGTGGAGTGGAAATTACTAAAATATCGGATATGGAACCAGCGTAATAAAAATCCGATTATCTACTACTTGTTTCTATCAAATAATCTTCGGATAACGCGAGAATTCTCTCTTTCAATTCACTAAGGCGAGAATATTTTATTTTTACCCGATTTTTGAAGATCTGTTTTTCAATTAGTCGCCCCACTACATCATCATATTCCGGTTTAACTAAGATAAAAAGAGATTTATCAGGGGCAATTTCTATTAACTGAGATAAACTCGTTTCTTCATAGAGAATGCCATCCGCATCCCCATCAATTATTCCAATAATAGGACGTGAAAAGCGTGAGAGAATCTCTGTTGAGATAAAAGTCGTATCATCGCCAATGGAGACAAGGCAGTCAATTTTATCGGCATGATAATATACTTTTTCGCCACGCCAAGTGAGCATGGCGGTGTTAGTTCTCTTTTTGGGAGCGGATATTTTTCGTTGTGACGACGTATGAACCCGCCGAAGTGATTTTAATGTGGTAATTCTGGCATTCTTGAGATCGATAGGGCCTAATTTCTCAACGCCATGAGGATTTTTACGACCACCTTTAATATCAATAATAATGTTTGATTTGGCAATAATTTCGACAATATTAGAGGTAACTTCTCCAATTACTACACCATTCACCAAAATTTTATCATTCTTTTGCACAGCTCGGAGAATCCGGGTTAGAGAATCCCCCTCAACTTTAAAAAGTTCTTGCTTTGGAGATGGTTTGATAGTATCTAGATGATAGTTTTCCTTAAGCCAATTCTGAAATAGAAGATGGTCATGGTTCCAGCAAATCATAAAGGCATCAACATTTTGTAATCGGTCAAGTTGAATAATTGGCACTTGAAAAAAAGAAAGTAATTTAGAATTTTCTACGACTTGACGTCCAAATTCGATTCCAGATTCTTGTGTAATACCCTGATTTAGGAGAATGATTAAATCCATATTTCTCTTTATTAGATAATCAATCGCCTCGGAGGGTTTATAAGGATGATTGATGAAAACTTTCTCTTCTAGCTTGGTATCAAGAATTGCTAAACGTCCCATTACGCCGCCCAAAATTGCATGGTATTGTAGCCCACCTTTATCTAATCTAGAGATAAATTCCTTTGTTATGCCTAGTTCAGTAACTTCTGGACTATGAATAACAACTCCAATGTGTAATTCTGCGAGAGAAGCATCCTTGTCTCGAATATGTTCCTGTAAATAAAGAGGACTCCATTCGGTAATTAAGATAGGATACCCCTGATAAATACATTCATCTATAATGGCTTGGAGGTTTGGCTCAATTGCTGAAATTAACCAAGTTGATCTCATTAATTGAATTGCGTTTTGCTTTCGTAAGGTGTAAATGAGTCGCATTCGCAACCCGTGAATATCTTTTTTTCCACTGATCTCATACATTAAAAGAAACATGTTATCAATTAGGGCTAATTTATTGGTTATCAATAGGTACTAAGATTGTCTTTACAATAATACTTAAGAGTTATATAATTGAAATAAATTAGTCTATACACTTTTAGTACTCATGAGATATTGGGTTTCATGGGAAGGATAAATAATGACAGACAAGAAGGAAAAGAGAAAATTAGAAGATGTGATGCGTGAGTTCAACGCGTTATTAGTTGAAGGAATCACTGTTTTTAAAGAAGCCATTCATTTTTTGTGTGATAATAAGCATTCGGAGTTCAATAAAAAAGTAAAGCTAATAATAGAAGTCGAGAAAAAAGCAGATCGATTAAAAGAAGAACTCATTGAGAAATTTATCAAAAGGGAAACATTAGCTTTCAGTAGAGCAGATCGTATTGAATTAATTGAGAGAATTGATATTGTTTTAGATCGTATTGAATATGCGACAAGAACCATTCAAACGCATTCAACCTTGATTAAAGATTATAGCATTGTTGCAGACCATTTCAAAAAGTTTACGAACGATTTGGCAGAAGCTGTTAAAACGCTTTCAAATGCAATTGATGTGGCAGAAGATGACTTGCAGAAGGCGATTGAAGCGACCAAACTTGTAGAAGAACTCCGACGCCATGCACGCAATCATTCATTTGAAATAATGGAAGATATTATCAAAGGTAAAGTAGACAATCCTGAAAAAATGCTTCTCTATACGAGTACAGAATATCTCATAGCCATTTTAGATGAATCTGAAGAAACTTCTGATTTTCTCCGGAAGATAGCAATAAAATATTTAGTATTAGAGTAAAGATTAATTAAAACAAAAAATATAGGAAGAATTTTAACGATGGACCCAACCGTTCTTTTAATTGTATTATTGGCGCTCAGTATTGTCATTGCATTTGGAATTGGAGCCAATGATGAAGCAATGGCACCAATGGTGGGGACTGGGGCAATGAAATTGAAATGGGTTCTAATAATGGGATTTGCGATAAATATCGTAGGGGCGGTTCTTCTTGGAGGGGCTGTAAGTGAAACTATTGGAGTAGGACTGTTAGATGTTGTGACTATTGGGGCGCAGATTGAAAATTTAATCCTTGCAGTGATAATTAGCACCTCTATTTTTCTTATCCTCTCATCAACAAAAGGACTT
>JABXJU010000322.1 GCA_013375405.1 Candidatus Helarchaeota archaeon | reverse complement strand
GGGGTGAAGGACCAGTACGGTTAAATAGAGGAAGCAAAATAAGTGAAATTAACTTTAGTTGTCGAAGTTAAGATATATATTCGAAAATCTAGAGTTGAAATTCTCGACCCTATCAAGAGGGTAAGGTGCGGAAAAATGGACACAGGTGAAAAACTTAGTTTAGTTGGTTTTATTTCTAGCATAGGATCTGTAGGCGTGTTACTAATTGGAAACGTCTATGCTTTTGCAGTATTAGGAACGGAGGTTCCAGACTATTGGCCAGCAGTTTTCTTCTTACTAAGACCTTTTATTATCATTGGACTAATACTCGGTGGTACAGGAATAGGATTTTCTATAATTGGTCGTACAAAATCACGCTCAAAATTAGGTTTTATCGGTCTTGTAATTGGAATAGTAATTACAGCTCTATATGTGGTTGCAATATTCGCATATTTTACGCTGACCATATCTAATGGTGGTCCTTTTTAGTTACTTTAGAAACAACCTAAATTCCCCTTTTTTTTTATATAAGCAAATCCGATTCTATCTTAATTTTATTATTAATAAGGTTAATTGCCATATCGTTAATAAAAAACCACAATGAAATAAATCGTATTATCCTCCTCCAAATCAAAGTTCTCTAACGGATTGCAGAGCAATTCTAATTCCTCCTTATCAATCTCGTCGAAGATTTTATCATTCCATATCATAAAAATTCCTCTAACTCTTTGTATATTATTGTTGAATTGTTGTATTAAAAATTAGAAGAATATCTAGGTATAGTGTAGGATGTTCTAATTAAGGCCTTAGGTTTTTGATGCTTCATCGGGTTCAGTCTTATCTTCCGGGGATTGTTTTTCCGATTTGGATGATTTTCCTTTGGATTTTTTTGTTGAATTTTTTTTCTCACTTTTCTTTTTAGCCTTTTTTTCAGGGTCCTCTTCAGGAAGTGGTCCCTCAATAAGCTCTTCTGGTTTTATCACTTCTCCTTCAGGTTCATCTCTAGGTATCCTTTTAAGTTCTTCTTCAGGTTCTTTTTCAGCTTCTTCTTTTAGCTTCTTCTTAGGCTTTTCTTTTAGCTTCTTTTTAGGCTTTTCTTTTAGCTTCTTTTTAGGCTTTTCTTTTAACTTCTTTTTAGGCTTTTCTTCAGGCACTTTTTCAGGCTTTTCTTTTAGCTTCTTCTTAGGTTTTTCTTTAGGTTTTTCTTCAGGTTTTTCTTCAGGTTCTTTTTCAGCTTCTTCTTTTAATTCTTTTTTAGGCTTTTCTTCCCCTGTCTTTTCTTTTAATTGGCTTAAAATTTGCTGTTGGGCGCCAGTGGCTTCATAATATATCCTTCCTCGTGACTGGAAGCTGCTAGCCTCCACATTAAAATCCTCTGCTCTTGCAATCTCTCCCTTTTCAAGAAGCGCTCCACGCGTTAGTAACCAAAAAATTAATGCCAGGGCTTTTCTTCCCCTATTATTAGCGGGAACACACAAATCTATATTACTTAAATTATTATCCGTATCACAGAAACTAATAACTGGAATTTTTGCAATTTTAGCTTCTTTTAAAGCTTGCCGATCAGCTCTTGGGTCTGCGATTACTAAGAGATCACATTCAAGATAGCTTCTTGCGTTTGGATTAGTAAGAGTACCTGGAACAAATCTACCAGGGATTGCATGCGCCCCGATAATATGGGCAAATTGTTGGATCGGATTATGACCATAGCGTCGTGCAGAAACAATAACAATTTTTTTTGGATCAAATCTCGAAAGGAATTTAGCAGCGATTCGCATGCGCGTATCGGTTTGTCTAATATCAATAACATAAAGTCCCGCCCTAGTTATCCGATAAATAAAAGGTATCATATCTCTCGTTTTGATTTGGGTTCCAATATGGATTCCTGCAGCCAAGTATTGATCTCTCGGTATTAAGAGATTATTTTCTTTTTCCTCGCTCATATTTGAATCTCCTAGTTTTTGCGAAACCTATCTAAACCATATTTACTAATTCCTGAAATTAAATCAATATTTACAAATCTAGATTTAAATATTTCTTTTGGATAATGGTCCGTTTGAAAAAGAGAGTGAGGCATGGGTATTCCACTTATTTCTTGGCTTTTGAAGAACGTAAATTGATTTGATCAAAAGTTCTTATTTTTAATTCCATTGGTATTTTAGTTAACTTACTTTTCCTCGCTCCAATTAAATATTTTACATTCTTCTCAGCTGATATATCCACCAATCTCTGAGTTATTACGCCATCAAAGACTATTGCAAAAATTTCTTTCTTATAATCAGAGATCTTATCAGTTAATTCTCGGACACTTATCGTATCTATTACCTTTTTTTTAGAATTATAAAGTTTTGCTTGCAATGTTTCTCGTAATTGGGTAATGCCTTCTGCGAGTTGTGTTGGAATCTCAACTACAGGTTTTTTTTCCTTTTTTGGTTTGGCTGATGGAGCTTGCCGAAATTTCTTCTGCTTCTTATCTTTTTTAGTCTTAATTTTAGTTTTTACAGGTTCTTTTAATATTTTTCCGACAGGTGTCTTATTTCTTATAATTTTAACAATTTCTTTTTTTGTTAAGTCTTCTACTTCCTTCCCAGGTGGTGCACGTATCACATACTGAATATCTGCTACTTGAAGAAGTTCCTTTAAAATTAAGTCACCGCCACGATCTCCATCTAAAAAAACGGTGCATTCTTTCTGTTTTGATAGTTCAATTATACTTTTGGGGATATTGGTACCTTCCACGGCGACAGTATTTGTTATACCACATTTTAATAGATTTAATATATCGGCACGTCCTTCAACAATTATGATACTGTTTGATGTCTCTACTTCCGGACCTGCTGGAAGATTCTCTTTCCCATACTTCTGAATTTCTCCAATTTTTATTGATTGGAGGACTTCATTCGTAATTTCCTGAGTTTCTGGAATTACTTCCTCTTCCCAATGTTTCAAAATACTTGCGGCTCGACTGACAATCTGTCTCCTTTTTACTTCTCGAACATCTTCAATTTGTTCTAAGATAATACTTGCTGTGCACGGTCCAACCCGATCCACCGTCTCTAAAGCAGATGCCATGATAGACGTTTCAACCCGATTTAAGCTCGATGGAATCTGAATTTTCCCAAACGATTTCCCGCCTTCAGACTCAATTGTGACTTGGATCCGCCCTATTCGCCCTGTTTTTTGGAGTCCCCGAAGATCTAAATCTTCTCCAAGTAAGCCTTCTGTTTGCCCAAATATTGCGCCCACCACATCCGGTTTCTCAACAATCCCTTCAACTTCAATCTTTCCATGAATAATATACTTAGTTGTAGAAATGCCATGTGACATATAATCATCACCTTTTCTTATCTTCTTTAAATATTCAAAAATCAATCAAAAAAAGCGGATTAATTTATACCTTTCTTTAACTACTTCAACCTTCTTATCCTATTTCAATTCAAATTCTCTTACTAAGATAATAGGTAACTTTTCTTCTCTTTATCTAAGAAAGGAATGAAATATGTTAATTGAATTGATAATCTATAAACGTTTTAATGATTGATTTTATGAAATGAGATAATTGTGATTAATTTGATTTTTTAATTACTTTATACATACAAGCCGATTCTAATTTTTA
>JABXJU010000321.1 GCA_013375405.1 Candidatus Helarchaeota archaeon | reverse complement strand
GCACACAAATTCCATTAGAATTTGCAGCAGCTAATACGCCTAGAAGGCGGGATTGTCCGATGTCTGTACCTACTACGGGAACTTCAAGAATACTTTCAATCGACTTTCTTGTTCGCTTTTGTAATTTGCGAGGAACAATAGCAAATTTTTCAGTGACAACTGCATATACTCCATCGTTAGGATTACCAAAAAAGTTTAATCTTCTAATCACGCTAAAGGGACTCCAATCAAGAGTTTAAATTATCTTTAAAAAATGGAATAGATTAGGATTTAAAAAAGAGTTTCAAAAAAAAGGGTAATTTAGCCGATTTTCTTTAAAATTTCGATAGCCATAACTTTCCCGCTTTCGATATAAATTCTCGGAGTATATTGTTCTGAAAAGATAAATCCTTCAGGAAGATCTTTGGCTTTCTCAATTTCCTTTTTAACTACTTCTTTTCCTAAAACCATGACTTTTTTTTCAGTTACCGCGAAAAAAGTGGGAGGCAAGATAATCCCTTCTCGCTCATACCCTGCAGGTAAAGGTTCTTCTTTTATTTTATCTAATAATGACATAATTTTTTTCTCCTTTTTATTTTCATTCATCAGGATTGTTTTCAAACTCCTCCTTCTGGGCCGGAATTTCATCAAGAATATCTTCAGCTCTAATTTCTTCAGACACTACTTTTTCTTCTACTTTCACTTCAGCTTTAATTTCTTCAGGTACTTCTATTTCTTTCTTTTTTAAAATTTCAACAGCGGCAATATTTCCATTTTCAACCATTAAACGAATTCTATAATTACTATTAAATAATTGGCCGTCGGGTAACTCCTCTGTTTTCTGAATATCTTCTGATTCTACGGTTTTTCCAAGAACAACCGATGTACTTTTAATTACACCATAGTAATCTCTGCCGATAACGATTCCTTCCCGTTCAAAGCCTCCTGGAAGAGCTTCACCCATTAATTTCTCTTTCATTTCGTTTGAGAGAGTGACTGCAGCTGGACCTGCCAAGCTTTCTTCAACAATCCCACCCTCTGCCATATCCATCGAAGCTCCCGCGGTGGGACTTTCCGCAGGTTTCGCATCAAATAAATCTACAAATGCTTGCGGTTCATCATTTTGGTCAATCGGATCTACTTTATAGAGCAGCCCTCGCTCACCTCGAACTGCTTGAGAGACTCGAGCACCAATGAACTTTTTCCTTACTCCACATTCGGTTCCTTTCCAGAGAAAAATGGTCTTTAGATCATCAACTATAATAATCAGAACTTTATCTGGCAAAAGTGCCTCCTTTAAGGTGGCTGCCGTTACAAACGTTGTTTCGCCTGTCCGAGTGACATTATATATTTCCATTTTCATTCCTCTTTACTCATACTAAGGTTTCCTTACTCTTAGCGACAACTACGCCTCTTTTTAGGTTTAAATACTTACTTCTTAGATTTCTATCATATCATTTTTTTCGTAATTTATATATGTTTTATATATTGGGACCCTTCAGAAAATACAAAAGGATTAATAGGACTGTTTCCTGTTTGGACGAAATTTATCATTCACTAAAAAATAGAATCGCTTCCGCCTTAAAACAAGAAAATATTAATAAATCTCGAAAATTGGCACTTAATTCGATTCGGACCAAATATCTCGCTTTAATAGATCAAATACCCATCAAAGAAATTAACACTAGGTTTCGAAAAATTAAACAAGCAGCTATTCAGAATTTATCTCAGCTTATAGAACTCGCTACTGCCCGATTACGTGAAAATGGATGCTCTGTGTATTATGTTACCACTCCACAAGATGTCTTCAAGATTCTTGATACTCTTATTAATGAATCTCTTGTTGTAAAATGTAAAACAAATACTTCAAAAGAGATTAAACTCAAAGGATATTTAAAAGCTCGTAATATTGAAGTGGTCGAAACCGATCTTGGAGATCGCATTGTTCAACTCTCCCAAACTCGCCCATCCCATCCTCTTATTCCTAGCCTTCATGTGCCTAAAGCTCAAGTGGCTCGTTTATTCAAAATTGATAAAGATCCTAGTCAATTAACTATTGAAGATATTGTTGAAGTGGCCCGTGAGGGAATTCGGAAACTTGTTTTAAAAGCCAATATCGGATTATCTGGGGCCAATGCCATCGCTGCTGAGGATGGCTTAATTTGTTTAGAGGAAAATGAGGGAAATCAACGACTCACAACAAGCTTGCCCCGAAAACATATAGTACTAGCTGGCATCGATAAAATTGTTCCTACTGCTGAAGATGCGCTCCTTATTATGAAAGCGGCTGCCCTTGGCTTGGCACAACGAAGTGGTGTGTATCTTTCATTCATTTCAGGTCCCAGTAAAACAGCTGATATTGACTTTCAATTAACATATGGTATGCATGGCCCACGCGAACTGCATGTTATTTTGATCGACAATGGACGCCAACAGTTAATTAAAAATGGTTATGGTGAGCTCCTTTATTGTGCCAACTGCGGAGCTTGCGTCAATTGTTGTCCCATTTATGAACAAATTGGCGATGCATTTGGTGGCGATGCCTTCATTGGTGGACGTGGGCTTCTCTACCTCTCGCAGACCAAAGATTCGAAAACAGCTTTTCAAAGTGGCCTCAATTTCTGTACTGGTTGTCAGGCGTGTACGACTGTTTGCCCTGGTTCTATTCAAACATATGACTTGATGCTTACAGTCCGGTCGCAAGCTGTAAAACAAAATTTAATCCTTCCCATTCATCAGAAAATAGCTGAAAGTATTCTGCAAAACCAAAATCCCTTTCAGGAACCTCCCTCTACGCGATGTAAATGGCTACCAAAGAATCTCAACTCTCATTCAGCAAAAACCGACACCTTGCTCTTTTTAGGTTGTATGGCCTCCTACCGAGTTCAATCTCAAGTAATATCCACCATCCAAGTTTTGGATAGCCTTGATATCCCTTTTACCTATCTGGGAACTGCTGAGCCGTGCTGTGGGAGTGTCCTTCGTAATATCGGACTCGAGGCGCAATTTAAAAAAACCCAAAACTATTGCCAGGAGAAATTCTTAGGATTTTCTGAAATTATCACCATATGTCCAGGATGCTATTCTACGTTCAAAACGGCTTATCCAGACTTCCTACAGGATCATAATATAACAGTACGGCATCTGATAGAAGTGCTTCCAAACTATTCAAATAAATTTAAACAAACAAACACAAAAGTAACCTATCATGATCCATGCCACCTAGGCCGGCATTTTAACCTTTACGATCCCCCTCGAATTCTCTTTAAAAAATTAAACTTCCAGTTTCAAGAAATGGATTACTCGAAAGAGAATGCGCGATGTTGCGGAGCTGGAGCGGGTGTACTCTCCGCATTTCCAAATTTAGCCAACTCAATTGCAAAAACTAGAATTGGCGATGCTTTATCTACTGGGGCTGAAACGTTGCTTACATCATGCCCATTCTGCGCTTATAGTCTCTCTCAAATTGCTAAGGATATTCAGGTTTGTTCCCTACAAGAGTTTATAGCACAATGCTGCCTTAAATGACCTCTAAAAAAAGAAAAAAAACCCAGTCTGTAGATACAGAGCGATTTTTTCGTCGGTACTATTTGTTGAAAGCTATTTTTAAATGTTTTT
>JABXJU010000006.1 GCA_013375405.1 Candidatus Helarchaeota archaeon | reverse complement strand
TTTAGGACCCTATACCCCTTCGGTACATATAGGATGGGATACTGGAATACAGCCAGCCGCTAAACAAGAGGGGAATGTGGCATTTGCATCTCAAAGTGGAGGACATGCATCAACCCTATTAAGAGCCGGACGGGGATTCTATTATACCATGGGCTTATCTTTTGGAAACCAAATCGATGTAAATTGTTTAGAAGTATTAGAATATTATGCAGCAGATCCAAAAACAGAAGTTATTGGATTATATTTGGAGGATACAGGAAGTGCAAAGGGTTCAGACTTCTTCAAAACATTACGAGAAATAACTCCTAAGAAACCCGTTATCATTTGGAAAGGAGGGCAGACAGAAATTGGAGCGCGGGCTGCCGCTTCACACACCGGAGCGATGAGTGGATCACTCAAGATCTGGCGTTCAATGACAAAACAGGCTGGAGGAATCTTTACAGAACATAGCGAAGAATTTTGGGATATTATCCACCTGCTATCTATACTAGTTCCTTATAAAAAATTAAGACCGTGTAAAAATCTTGGGCTCATCATTCCAGGTGGAGGCGACTCCGTTGAAGCCACCGATATGTTTTCCCGATTTGGATTTAATGTGCCAGTGTTAACCAAAGAAACCCAAGATAAGATTTCAGCATTAGTACCTCCGGTCAACACGTCAGTAAAGAATCCAGTTGATTTAGGGGCGACAGGGGGATTCGATAGAGTTTTTCTTTCCAGTATTAAATTTGTTGCGGAAGATCCAAATATAGATATCGTGATCCACTACCAACCAATAGATTGGATCTCTGGAGCGGAAATACAGTTTGGAGCTACGGGTTATGCGGGAACAGCGGCGAGAGCAATAGGAAGATTAGCTAAAAGGCTTGAAAAACCACTAGTTCAAGTAATGCCAATCCTTAAACTAGATAGAAACATTGCAGAAATATATCCAAAATTCATGGAAATCCTTAGACAGAATGGGGTTCCCTATTTTAGCTCAAGGAAACGCTTGGCAATTGCGCTTACCCATCTTAATGAGTATGTCCAGTTTCTAAAAGTCCGGAAAAAACTATAAATTAATTGGAAAATACGTAAAAAATTCCCAGAATTAGTAAAATCACCAAAAACATAATCCTTATATAAATCACTCAATTTCTAATATATATGGTACATTCCGAAAATAATCTAGCATCCGATGAAATTAGGACAGCTTTTACCTATAACTTTCCTCTAGATTATCTTTTCTACGCCCGGAATGTCACAATTGTTGGCGCTAGCCCCAATCCAAATTTTGGCGCGGGGCTTTTTATTTCTGCGTTTAGGCATAGCAATTATCCAAACCCGATCTATCTTGTAAATCCAAAATACATAGGAAAACTAAAGGATATTAGAGGTTTTCCTTTATTTGCATCAATCTCCGATATTCCAGATGAGCTGGATTATGTAATTTGCTCTATTAAAGCAAAACTTGTGCCAGATTTAATCCGAGAATGTGTCTCAAAGAAGGTAAAGTATGTCTGCATATTTTCCTCAGGATTCTCAGAATTATTAACCCCAGAAGGGGAGCGTATTGAACAGGAGTTAATAGAAATCATCAGAGGATCCCAAACCCGAATAATTGGTCCAAACTGTCTAGGAGCAATGTGTCCCAAATCAGGTTTAACTTTTAACCCAACTTATTCAAAACGCAAAGGAAATATCGCTTTCGCTGCTCAATCGGGAGGAATTGCCAGTAATCTTTGTGAAGTCCAACCACAACAATCACTTTACTACAGTAAAGGGCTTTCCTTCGGGAATCAAATTGATTTAAACTGTTTGGAGGTTCTCGAGTATTACGGGCAGGATCCCGATACAGATGTCATCGGTATGTATTTAGAATCAACCGGCAGTGCGGATGGAAACGCATTTTTTAAAGAGATGCGGAAGATCACGAAATATAAACCTGTAGTTATTTGGAAGGGTGGGCAGACTGAATTTGGTACGCGTGCAGCAGCAAGTCATACAGGTGCCATCGCAGGTTCCTTTAATATCTGGAAAACCGCCGTGACACAAGCAGGAGGAACGTTTATTACAAAGAGTCAGGAATTTTGGGATGCACTACAATTGTTTTCTCGTATTTTACCAACTAATCGCTTTCCTAAAGGAAAAAATATGGGACTCATTGTGGCAGGTGGGGGAGCTTCCGTCGAAATGGCTGATACTTTTAGTACCATGGGATTTAAAATTCCTGAACTTCAGCTAAATATACAAAGGAAATTAGGAATGATTTTTCCAAGTGTAAATACTTCCGTTAGAAATCCAATAGATACAGGAGCAATGGGAACTCTCATCGATACCGTCATTAAGTCGATTAAATTGATGGATACTGACCTGAATCTTGATATCATCGTAGCGTTCATCCCTATTAATTGGATTTCAATTATAGAACGCACAGGAGCCCAAGGTTATGTCCGTAGTGTCGCACGCTCTCTCGGGCGTATGAGTAACAAACTCACCAAGTTATTTGTTGTCATTTGCCCAATCTACGAAATTTCTGAATTCAATATCAAAGTATCCCTCCAATTCAAAGAAGCCCTCTGGAAAAAATATGTTCCCCATTTTGAAAGTATTACAGATGCAGCCACCGCTTTGAATCATGCAGTTCAATATCTTAGATATTTCCAAAATCATAGATAAAGACATATAAATCAGTAAAACATACTATTTTTTTGATGAAAAGGAAAAATTTGATTCTTTTTATACTACTAATTCTCTCATTATTTTGGAGTATTACTATCCCTAAGAGTCGGGCAGATTTAACGAACCTTTGGGGGGTTAATAATGGTGATTCACGGACATATCGGATATGGGAGGAAATGCAAGGATCTGCTTCAGGAGTATCCGCAGAATATTTTATTCAATATAATATTATTTCCGTAGCGGATGCTGACGCAAATAATTTTACAGATGTATCTATTTCATTGGTCGATTTTTCAACCGATCCAATAACTGTGACTCTACCTACTTTGACAGATGTCGATCCGCCTGGCTTTCCAATTGATAATGATGGAACTTATGTGAATGATATTATTTTCGATGGACAACAAGATGTATTTTTCCTTTTTTTATACGTTTTAATCCCTAACTTTTATCAACTATTATTACCGATCACTGTAAATACCACTTATGGGCTCAACTGGACTGCAGCTTTAATCACCATAAATGGATCAGGTGCACCCTATACAGATTATACAGGTTATGATCAGGGTAATCTAGCCCTTATTACTTACAGTGAAATTAATACGTATGATGGGACTCTTGATGCAAATTATAATTTAACGGGTACAATAATATGGGATAAGACTACAGGATGGCTAGGGTCACTTGAATATGTCCGAACATATGAGGAAACGCTTGGTCTTTCCATATGGACATCAATCAAGCCCGTATCACCCACATCTGGTGCAGGAATAGTGACTATAAGGGATATCACTGCGTGGTTAGGATTAGCAGTAGGAATTGCAGGATTATGTTTTGCGCTCTATATATATAGAAAGATAGGAAAAGAACAGTCTAAGGAAGATGAAGTTGATTAAAATGAAGAATGGAAAGAAGAATATTATATTATTAGCGCTCCTTTTTTTGTTGTTACCTTTAATTCTAATTCCCTCAAGTTATGGGGCGTTAACTAATATCTGGGGGACTTCAGTAGGAACTGTAAGAACATACACATTTACAACTACATATACCGGCGATATTCAAGCCGTTTCGGATTATGGCGACCATATTTTTACTATCGTCAATATTTGGGATAATGATGCTAATAATTATACAGAACTTCTCTATTCACGTCAAAGAATTTTACTAGGGAGTCCGGTCGTGGATTTAATCACCTTAGATGATGCAGCGGGTTCCTGGAGTGCTTTGAATCTTATGTACCCTGTAAATATTCCGCTTAGGAATATTGATCCACTTGTCCCTGTAGCTTTCAACGCGACCGATAGTATGGGACTCAATTGGACGTTGGCAATTGAATTAATCAATTTAGTAGATAATTATACTGCTACCCTCGATGGAAATGTTCTTACCATTCATTATTGGGAGAACGGACTCCATGAATATATCAAGTGGGATCGATCAACGGGTTGGCTCATTTCCTATGAAATAATTACATCTTATAGTACTCCTGCTGACTATGAAGAGACGACAGCCGTCAAACTGAAATCTGCTCCCGGAGGCGTGGCTATTGACATCACTGTAATAATTGGGATTATTGGAGCTATCTGCGGAGCTCTTGCGGTTGCAGTTGCGTATTTGGCATATAGAAAATCAAAACGGTAGTAAATTTCTCATTCTTTTTCAAATTCTCTTTTATTTACCAAATTTTTTCAATTCATCCTTTTTTGGTTAAACCAGACCATTGTACATTTTTTACACCAGTAGATTGGGCAATCTCAGAGAACCGTTCCATCTGTTCTTTGGTAAATAGCTCAGAATCCTTGCAGACCCACTCCCAATCCATTCGTTCATATTTGGCTTGTGCAAGACTATTAAAGGCGAGAAGATCCCAGCGGACAATTTTATTATTCAATTTTTCCACGATGAATTTTCCGATTCCCCGGATGTTCTCTTCAGTAGCAGTAAACCCGGGGATGAGTGGGGTGCGAATCCATATTGCTTTGCCCCTTTCATCGAGTTTTTTCGCCAACCAAATGGCATTATCAAGTATTTTTTCATTGGGTACGCCAGTAAATTCCGCATGCTTGTCAGAGTCAATCTCTTTGAGGTCATAGAGAACTAGATCAACATAAGGAAGCAATTTTTCGAAAATTTGCTTGGATGCATAACCACATGTGTCAAGTGCTGTGTGAAAACCGGCATCTTTACACTTTATCAGAAATTTGAGGATGAATTCCGGCTGGAGGGTCGGTTCGCCTCCAGAAACGGTGATTCCACCATTTGATTTTTCATAATACACCTTATCTTTTTCGACCTCGTGGAATAAAGTGTCCAAACTTTGATGCTCTCCCAGTTTTTTAAGCGCTGTGGAAGGGCATTCCTCAACACAAGTTCCACAGCACTTGCATTTGGCCCTATCGATATGGATGCCATCTCGATCTAAGGTTATTGCCTGTTGTGGACAAACTTCAATGCAAGTTTTACAGCCAATACATTTCGCCTTGAACCATTGAATCGAAGGTTCCTTGAAAATTGACTCGGGATTATGGCACCACACGCATCTCAATGGGCAGAGCTTGAAGAATACGGTGGTTCGAATGCCTGGTCCATCTTCGGTGCTCATCTTTTGAATTTGGAAAATGTAGCCTGAATCAGCTTCTGTCATGGTAACTCGTGTTGGTAACTTTTGTTCTATACAATAAAAACAACAATAATTAATCTAAATAAAATTTTGTTCGATCCACTTCGATGACATCATAACCCAATCTAAGTGCTTCCAAATAAATGAAGGGACAACCGAGCTCAATGTCGTCAAGATGCGGTGTAAATAATAAAAATTTTAACTTTCTTTTGTTACGTGACATATTTTGACTTCTATTTTTAAAGAAATTAAATGATTTTTATTATTTGAGTTAAAATAATTGCACCAATTTCTTATTAAGAGCGTTTTAATAAAAAGAAAGTATAGTGAGAATAATGGGTGAGGAACAAAAAAAAAAGAAATATATGATACTTTCAATTCAGTTAATAACTTATATTACTTTTTTAATAAGCCATTTTTTAGTTTGGGGGATTTGGATAACCTGTTGTGCTGTACCCCCAAATTATTATTATTTTTCAGGGCTAGATTTAGACGCTGGCCTAATCTCCATAATTTTATTGAATATTGGTTTCATATTTAGTATTTTATTAAACTTCTTTTTCTTTTTTAAGTTAAAAAATAAGGAGTATCATAAAATACACGCTTACACGCATTTTGTAACCGTTATTTTATGTTCAGATACATTCTTGTATTCAATACTAGAGATTTTCTTATTTGGTAAATTGGGTCTTTTAGTACATAAATTGCTGTATGGATTTTTTCTATGGTCAATCCCGTCAATAATAATTATTATAATCCTTTGGTATGAAATTAATATTATTTACGGAAGACGGTCTCTCGCCCAACACCAGTGGAAATGATGCTTTCTTTGACATCAACACTCCCCACCTCAGTAGCGTGGTCGATATCATAAAAGATCCCGTGAAACGCTTCTTCTAACGTCATATCAATGTCTTCAAGGGTGATGAATTTCCCAGGAGGATATTTCCATTCAAAATCAGATTTACCAAATAATTTATCGTCCCGATAATTAGGAAGTTCGCAGCCGAGGGTTTGAATCGGCCAAGGAACACCCGTTTCTTCCCACGTTCGCACAAATATCATATTCCAGTCTTCTGGAAATGAGTCTTTGAAAAATTGCTGAGCAAATTCTTCGAGGAAAGCTGTGAATAATTTGTGTTCAGTACTTAATCCCATGCTCCTCAAGATAAAGAATGGTCGTTTCATAAAGGAGATCATTTGGATGGTTTGCGGCATAGGAATATAGATAAATCCTAAATCAGGCATTTTATATATACGTTTGGCGCCGAGCATATCAAAAATTTTGCCGAATCCTTCGTAGCTTGACATTTCATAGACTAAATGAACCATCGTGCCATACCCAATACCTATCTGATAAATAGAATCAGTCCATTGAGGTGTTCGTTCATTCCGAATATCCAGTAATATATCGCGGGTTTTCCAGCCTGTGTTCTCTAATCCCTTAAATTTCTTAGGAAGATCCCGTAATTTAACTCCATACTTGTGATGTCTCCGATCTAAGATATCCGTATCATCGGGACCAATCAACCACCAATCGACGGGAATGCCATCCTCTAAATGACCATTTAGAATGAAGGAAGTTTCCATCGTGTCATCTCGAATGCCACAATAGGACACATCCACTGATTCTCCATAGAGCAGCTTCATTGACCCTTGTTGCAGATCAGCACGAATAAAGCCACCCGGCGGGAATAAGGTAAAGGCAATAATTTTCTCGGGTTGTTTAATTTTTCCTTCGAGGACTTCCTGTGCCGTTTTGATCGCTTCATTCAAACGAAACCTAAAAACTTCATAGCCCAAAAAATCAGTTGCTACTTCGAAGCCACGCGCAACATGGTCCCATCCATAATGACGAAAAATAATCCAAAGCGTCCTATTTAACGGGAAATAACGCTTTAAGGGTTGAGAGTCGGGAATATCACCATAGTTATAAAGTTTTGAAGCGGTCATTCTCACTCTCATTCCTAATTTCGAATAATGATTCTCTATTTTATATCTATAAAATATTTCACTTTTTAAAATTAGTTGAATAAAAAAATGGCTCATACGAAGTATAGAAGAGGTTTGATAAGTAGATAGGAACCTTCTAATTAGTTATAAAAATTTATAAATTTCTAATAAAATCTATAAATTCCTATGCCAATTCTCCATCTACCCACAGCGAGTAGACCCGCCCTAAGGTTATCAAGCGGTGCGCCCGTCGCCGGGTTCAGGCCATCCAGCGCGGTGTCGAGGGCTATCAAGAGGGATCTCTTGAGGGTGGTTGCTGGGTCTGGAGACCGGAAGGGAGTTACCCCGCGCTACTCAAAGGGCGCCTGAATTCTTACTCCAATCTTAGGAGGGACTGTATGGGTTCAAATGGGGCTTTAACGTCCCCAACTTGTGCACACAACCACTAAGACTGGGGGGATTTCGTTCCTGAAATTCAAATGCTCCTTAAGTAATAAACTCACACTAAGGAAACTAGTGTGGTCATTTAGCCTAAGGGTCCCCTTCCTTTTAAACCCTTCGGATTCATTTGCGCATTTCCCTCATTTGCGCATTTCCCTCATTTGCGCATTTTCTTTAAAAGATTTTTATAACTTTTTATACATTCTTATAGAATTTTGATGATCAGTTCGAATAATATATTTATTGTCGGTTAAAGACGTAATTGAAATGGAAATTTCAAAGAAAGATTATTACAATAAAGTCTATGGCGGCTGGTTGGGACGCTGTATTGGAAGCCAATTGGGCGCTCCATTAGAGATACGCCCGTATTTTTATATCCAACGGAAATATGCAGGCCTTGATAATTATGTCAAGAAAATAACCGGTAAAGAAGTGAATGATGATGAAATGTACGAGATCGTGGCCTTATTAACATTGGAACAGCATGGTATTGACTTTACAGTGGAACAATTAGGGGAAGATTGGAAAAATCGGTTATGGAAATTGAATTTTACAGCAGAAAAGGCAGCCCTAAAAAATTTGAGGAAAGGGTTACAACCTCCACAAACAGGA
The DNA here is from genome assembly GCA_013375405.1 of Candidatus Helarchaeota archaeon. Next base: position 38,354 of record JABXJU010000006.1, on the reverse strand, counting down.
ATTCAAAATAATCCCTTTTACGATTTTATTGGAGCACAAATGCGTGGAGAAATTTGGGGGTTAATTAGCCCGGGATGCCCTGATATTGCCGCCAAATATGCGAAATTAGATGCAAGCATAAGTCACGTAGGAGAAGGTGTGCTAGGTGAAGTCTTTATTGCGGGCCTCGTCGCCCTTTCATTTATTAAACAAGACCCAAAAGAACTTATTCAAGAGGTTCTCAATCAATTCATTCCAAAAACTAGTTTATACCGTTCCATTGTTGAGAAATGTTTGAATTGGGCAGAATTATACTCAAATTGGAAATTAACACGGAAAAAATTGATGAGCGCATGGAGAACAATTCGCAAGAGTCTCGGGAAACAAGCTAGGAGCACTAAACGAAAGCTTTTCCTCAAAGGTCCAAAAATACATGAAATACATGTACTTCCTAATGCAGGAATTGTCACATTAGGACTAATGTATGGACAGGGAGATTTCGAAAAGAGCATTTGTACTACTGCTCTATGTGGATATGATACGGATTGTAATGTTGGCAATGTAGGGGCTATTTTAGGGGTACAACTGGGAGCAGACGGAATTCCCCCAAAATGGAAAGATCCCATAAAAGATACTTTTAATACCTACGTGAGAGGCTTTCAGGAAACTCGCATTTCAAAGATAGCAGAGCGAATCAGTCGTATCGGGGAGGCTGTAATAAAATCCAAATGTCCAAATATCCAGCTCGATTAAATTGAAATGGTGGACTAACTATTGAAAATTCAAATTAGTTCTACAAAAGAAGAAACAGGGCGTGCGGCTGCAGAAAAGGCCGCGGAAATTCTGCGCAACGCATTGGCTTCGAACCCAAAAGCTTGTTTTATTGCTGCAACGGGAGTATCACAATTTGAATTTCTTGATTTTTTGAGCAAAATGGAAGATATTGATTGGGCACGAACCGAGATGTTTCATTTAGACGAATATGTTGGAATTCTGGCCACTCATCCTGCCAGTTTTCGGAAATACCTTTCAGAGCGGCTAGTTGAAAGAGTACATCCTGGAGAAGTTCACTTCATTAAAGGAGATACCACTGACCCAAAGGCGGAATGTAAAAGAATTGGTGAATTAATTTCAAAGGTAATCATTGATGTTGCCTTCTTGGGAATAGGAGAGAATGGGCATATCGCCTTTAATGATCCCCCTGCGGATTTTGAAACGGATGAACCGTATATCGTTGTGGATTTAGATGAAAAATGCCGAAACCAGCAAGTGGGTGAGGGGTGGTTTAAATCAATCGCAGAAGTTCCTCGAAAGGCGATATCAATGTCAGTAAAACAAATCATAAGGGCTAAATTCATTATTTGTATATGTCCCGATAAAAGAAAAGCTGAAGCAGTTCGAAATTGCCTGTCAAAGGACGCTTCAATAACTCCAATGCATCCTGCGTCCATACTTAAACAGCATAAAAATGCCCACATCTTCTTAGATAAAGAATCCGCCTCTCTCTTGAACCAATAAGGTGGTAATTATGATTCCTGGATTTGTCGATCTTCAAGTTAATGGCTTTAAAGGGATTGATTTTTCTGATCCTAATCTTAAGTTAGAGGATATTTTTTTCGTAAGTAAGCACCTTGCAAAACATGGAATACTCGGTTTTTGCCCAACGATTATCTCTTCGCCTCTAGAAGTTTATGAGCATAATCTCCCACTAATTGCTGAAGCGTTACAATCGAAAGATGGGGCTCAAATCTTAGGTATTCATTTGGAGGGGCCTTTCATTAACCCAGAATATGGTCCTCGAGGAGTTCATCCAGAGGATTGTATAATTTTACCCTCAATTGAAATTTTTGAACAATTTCGTACTTGGTCGGACGATAATATAGCCATTTTAACGCTCGCTCCTGAACGTGAGGGAGCATTAGAGCTGATAAAGCATGTAGTAAATACAAGCAAAGTAGTGCTTTCAATTGGCCACCTCAATGCAGGAAAGGAAATCATACAAAAGGCGGTTGATGCAGGCGTTCAAGCTGCAACCCATATTGGTAACGGTCTCGCCGATATGGTTCATAGACATAATAACCCACTTTGGCCCATTCTGGCTGACGACCGAATAACTGGGCTTTTATCACAGATGGCTCGCATTTACCAGAGCCAATGGTGAGGGTGTGCCTTCGGGCGAAGGGTATCTCTAAATTTATCGTGACTAGCGATATGGTACATCTCGCTGGATTAGAGCCAGGCGAATACGTTTTTCATGGCGTACCAGTAATTTTGGAATCTAATGGTTATCTTCACCGCAAAGGAGCAACTCAACATGCGGGTTCTACAGCAACAATGCTTGAATGTATGAATTTTTTAGCATCGCTAGGTGAGTTGAATGAAAATGGGCTTCGTAAGGTTGGGTATGAAAATCCTTTAAAATTAATTAACGTTGAAATTGATAGAGCACACCTAAATCAGGCACCTACCATTATTTTTAAAGGACAACAATTTCACCTTGAAAGAGAAATTCAGTAATGAAAATTCTATTAAGAAAATATTTTGACGAGTTCAAAAAATGAAAAAATTTTAAATTCCTTAATTTTATGGGTTAGTAAGGTGACTATAACTTGCCGTTAGATGAAATTGTGATTACGAAAGCAATTATCGAAACGTATTCAAAGGAACTAATTAAATATTCAGATTTGGATGTCGCAATAGCGGGAGCTGGTCCAGCGGGGATGGTCGCAGCAAAATATCTTGCAGATAAAGGGAAAAAAGTGGCGATATTTGAACGGAAACTCAGCATCGGTGGCGGTGTTTGGGGTGGAGGTATGATGTTCAATATAATCGTAGTTCAAGATGAAGGGAAAGCCATCCTTGATGAATTCAATATCAAAAATTCAAAATATCAAGAAGGATATTACATAGCTGATTCAGTAGAAACCGCTACCAAACTGGCGGCAGGCGTAATTGATAGTGGAGGGAAAATATTTAACCTTATTTCAATTGAAGATGTGATGTACCGCGAGAACCGGATCACGGGTGTGGTTATTAACTGGTCCGCAGTCGAAATGGCCAAACTTCATGTGGACCCGATGACAGTTCGAGCTAAAATGGTAATAGACGCTACAGGGCACGATTGCAGCCTCTGCCGTATCGCTGAGAAGAAAATGGGAATTAAATTGGCTACCGAGACGGGCGGTATCGTTGGCGAGAAATCCATGTGGGCAGAAATCGGGGAAAAAATCTTGATTGCTACTACAAAAGAAATCTATCCAGGATTGATCGTTGCTGGAATGGCAGCAAATGCAGTATCTGGTGGTCCACGGATGGGACCTATATTTGGTGGTATGTTAATAAGCGGGAAAAAGGCAGCCCAATTAATACTGGAAAAATTAAAATAATTGTTCTTTTTAATTAACTAAGTTGCCCTTTCTGAGAGAGGGATACAGAAAATAGTTGAAGATTAGAGGTGAGCCGCGGCCCCCATTGCTATGATGACAAGCCTTGTCTCCAAATCGAGAGGTTTCGACTTCTGGATATGCAAGTCTTTAATATTTTGATAATCTATTTTTGTTTTACATTTTAATAGACAATTTTTGAAGGAGGTCATGCCCTTCTCTAATTTAGGGGTGTTTTTATTTCGAGCTATCCACCGATTCAGCCATCTGGCCCCTTTTCTCATCTTGAAATGCCAGAGGATGTGTTCCACTGTCAAATCGACGGATTTCACTACGTAAAAAAAGGTTTGCAGATTTTCCTTGCCAACGGTGTATGAAACCCACTTGCCATACCCAAGGACTTCAAGGCTATCTAGGATCTGGTCAAATACATCCAACTCCGCGTCCCAGATCTTCCTCCCTCTGCCATGCTCTAGTTGCCGGATAATACCCCTGCAGATAGTGTCGTAGCTATAATATGCCTTAGTTTCACAACTTTGGAACCACGCCAACGTCAACTTAATGATTGCTTCCTGGTCTTTTTCATCACAGGGGTGACAATTCCTAGCAGCAGATTGAGGGGTTAACATACTAATTAGTGTGATTCTGATTATTTAAAGTCCTATATGAGCAATGTGAATTTCCCTCTCGCCGGAATGCCCAATGTGCATTGCTCTATTTGCTCGTTAAAATCAAAAAATTGAGTTTATTTTTTATTTATCCATGCATTTGCGATTCTAATTAATTTATTAATGACATCTGTCGCGGATTTACCAAATAATTTGAATAGCGGTTCTTTTCCAGGGGCTTCTGTTTCACCCATAAGATCTGGGAATTTCTTTTGGGCAAGTTCTACCGCTTTTTGGATTTTCCAAGGCATTGATCTCCCATCCACGGAACTTACATTGGATGGTTCTTCAGAGCGATCCACGCAGACCATTATTAGGTCATCTATTCCAGAGTAGTCTTCAAGCCAAGTGCATAGTTCATGAGTATATTTAAAATTAATAACAGCCCGAATAGAAGGATCATATTTCTGGGCTTCGAGGATAGCACGAGCTAGATGATCAGATGCACCAAAGGCAGGATAATTATTCACGATTAAAAGACCCTTATATGTAGTAATCCGTCCCGGAATCGCGGCTACATCATCGACTGATTTAGCATCCGGAAGGGAATAAGCCAGATTCATCCGGACTTCAGGTACAAATTCACCAAGTACTTCACAGTCCCGGAGTAATCCGACCGCACGTACGAGATTACCGATAATTTGATCTTTAAGCTCTTTAGAAATGACAATCACCTTCGTCATAGAATTATCATTAAGCTAAAAAAAAGGTTTAGCCCTACTCAAGAAATTCCATAGGAGTATCGTGATGAGTAGGGATTTCTTGTTTTCCGCACCCAGGCCCCATCCAACAAACCAGCATTGGTTTTCCATCAACTTTTTCAATGTGCATGGGTTGTCCGCAGTGCATAGGGACATCTTGGGAGGTCCCACAAGTGGAACATTTTAATTTCGGTTCTTTTTTACTCATTTCTATAACCTCTTCTTTAATGGATTCAGGGCGGATTTCACCCTCTTCGGTTATATACTTTAAGGGATTTCTTTCAAATTCTATTTTACAATTAGGATTGCAGAAATAATATTTTCTACCCTTATATTCTGATTCGATGGTAAAGGCGCCCTTCATGTGGCATACAGGATCTTCGAACTCTTGGATCTCGCTTAAGAGACGAGCTTCTTCTTCAAGTTGTTCTTTTGTTTTGGGATTATACCGTTTGAGCAATAGTGAATTAGTAACAACTGATACTGAACTCATAGCCATAAAGGCAGCAGCAAGCCCAGGGGGGAGGGGGGCTCCAATGAGAAGAAAGAATATGGCTGCAGCGAGTGGTATCCCAGTGAGATTGTAAATAAATGCCCAGAAAAGATTAGTTTTCATTTTAAATACGGTTTTTTTACTGAGATTGATCCCAGCAACAACATCTCGTAAATCATTTCGCATTAAAACAATATCGCCAGTCTCAATGGCAACGTCTGTTCCTGATCCAATGGCAATGCCAACGTCTGCCTGTGCTAAAGCTGGAGCATCATTGATCCCATCGCCCACCATTGCAATCACATAGCTTCTTTCAGTTTGGAGTCTTTTAACTTCTTTAGCTTTGTCTTCGGGCAGAACTTCGGCTAAAACGTTTTTAATTCCGAGTTCTTCAGCTATTGTTGTAGCCGTTTTTTGATTATCACCAGTTAGCATATACACTTCAATGCCTTTCTTCTGAAGTTCTTTAATTGCAGATTTGGCATTTGGTTTCAAAGCGTCAGCTATTCCAAGAATAGCTTCTATGGTGTTATCAACGGCAAGATAAATCTGTGTTTTTCCTGCTTGTTGTAATTCGCGAATAGAATCTTGGTATTTATCTACTGAAATTGAATATTCATCCATAAGCTTTTGATTTCCTATTTGGACTAATTTATCACCAACTTTAGCTATAATACCCTTCCCTGAGAGCTCTTCAAAATCCTTAGGCTCTGTTAGGGGAATTCCTCTTTTATTTGCGCTTGATATAATCGCATCAGCTAGGGGATGATCAGATCCTCTTTCAGCACTCGCAGCCAATTTAAGGATTTCATTATCTTCAAGTGAATCACTTACGATATCTATAACTTCAGGCTTTCCTTTTGTCAAAGTGCCAGTTTTATCAAAGACCACTGCATTTAACTTATAGGCAGCCTCGAGTGATTCGCCGCCTTTTATCAATAAGCCCGATTCGGCGCCCCGGCCTGTACCAACCATGATTGCTGTTGGGATTGCAAGACCCATTGCACAAGGACACGCGATCACAATCACAGAAGTTGTTATTAATAATGCTTGTTCAAGTGGAAGTTGCCCTACTGTAAACCATAAAATAAATGTAGTAAGTGCAACCAAAAGGACAATGGGCACAAAGACTCCAGCAACGCGATCTGCCAACCTTTGAATTGGAGCTTTTTGGCTTTGTGCATCCTGAACGAGTTTAACGATTTGTGAAAGGACGGTATCCTTTCCAATCTTTGTAGTTTCAAACTTAATTAATCCCGTTTTATTGATAGTTGCCCCGATCACGGGATCGCCAACACTTTTTTTAATGAGCCGACTTTCGCCAGTGAGCATAGATTCATCAATACTGGTTTTCCCTTCAACTATAATGCCATCAACTGGGAGTTTTTCGCCAGGCTTGCTTATTACGATATCACCAATTTGTACTTCATCGATTGGAATTAAAACCTCTTTTCCCTCTCGAATAATAATTGCATCCGTTGCTTGAAGCCCCATCAACTTTTTAATGGCTTCTGAAGTTCGTCCTTTTGCGATTGCCTCTAAATATTTACCTAAAAGAATAAATGTGAGAATCATTGCGGCTGCATCGTAAAAAACGGTTCCTAAGAGGACTCTAAATGTAACTAAACTACTATATATGAAGGAGACCGCAACGCTCATGGCAACAAGAACATCCATATTTGCCGTTTTATTCCGAAGCGCTCGGTAGGATCCAGTGAAAAATTGATTACCAGAATAGATAATAACTGGAATAGTTAGGGCGAAGAGTAAGAGATTGATTAAGAATATTCCAGTGGCAGAAAATGATGAAAAAGCATGGAAATGGTGAGCAATATTAATAACAGAGATGGGAATTGTTAGGATTAAAGCAAAGAAAAATTTAAACTTTTGTCTCCTAACCTCTTTTTCACGTTCCATTTGTTCCGTATCAATCGCGCTGGCGCGTTCAGTAGCCTCGAATCCTAATCGTTTAACGTGTTGCTTGATTTGTTTCGGTTCGATTTCCTCTGGATTAAATTCAACATTTGCAACTTGCGCTGAAGAATTTACATAAACATCATAAATTCCTTCTTGGCGAGCGAGGAAGTTTCGAATCGTTTGAGCATCATCGACCGAATTTAAAGAGTCAATATGTAATTCGATACGTGAAAGGTTTGATTTGTAGCCTATATCTTCAATGGCAGCATTAAATTTATCATAACTTGTTATATTCGAATTATATTCAACAAAGGCATTTTCTAAGTTAAAATTGACAGTGGCTTTCTTCACGCCCGGCAATTTATTAAGACGATTTTCAATTTTAAGGGCACATGAAGCGCAAGTCATTCCACGTAGCTGAATTCGCATCTTTTTTTCTAATTCGTTCTCTTTGGACATTTTGTTCCTCAGTATCAATGAAAGTTAGTAGTTACAACTAATTAATCTTATTAATTATAAGAAAACTCAACATAATATTTAAATATAACACTGTTAATTAACCTAAAAGGAATGCTTTTCATGAAATTCAATCCCCTTTCGTTTTAAATATTGAATATGTACCGAGTGCCTTAGCAACGGACCTCCCATTATTCGTGATATCTGATTCTAAAATAGCAATTCTTTTACCTTTATGGATAATATTTGTATCACAAGTGAGTTTACCTGATTTTATAGCAGAGAAATAAACGATTTTAACTTCCACTGTTGCACATAACTCATCTTTGTTCATCTTAGAATACAGGGCGCCGCCCATACCAGTATCTGCCATTGTATAAATGACGCCACCATGCAATACCTTATGAGGATTCATTAATTTTTCAGTTACCTCTACTTCACATTGGCTATATCCTGGTCCAAGCTTTGTGAAATTCAACCCAATTAGGTCTCCAAATGGATTAAAGCCTTTTGAAATTAGAGTGAATGATTTTGGCATAGAAATCTCCTCAAGTTTAACATTTATTATATTAATTCTTTTTATACAATTTATTTTTTAATGATATAATACCAATCTCTTTAAAATAAGAAAGATTTAATTATTTAATTTTAATTTTGTAACCACAAAATAGAAGAGGTATAAGATGTGCTAGACCGAGTCCGCACAACAGATCTTCCGAACATCGCTGAAGATACTGAAGTCCTTTTAAAAGGATGGATCCATCAAATCCGTGATCTCGGGAAAATTCGATTTTGGTTGTTGCGTGATAGTGCAGGATTAGCACAAATTGTTTTAGTTTCGCCTAAGAAACACCCTTCATGGGAAATTATTAATGAAATAAAGCAGGAATATGTGGTACAAGTTATAGGGATCGTACGCCATAATGAGAAGGCGCCAGATGGAGTTGAAGTTGAATTTAAATCCTGTGAAATCATTGCAAAAGCAGTAACTCCCTTACCCTTTAGTGTCGTGGAACAAAAAACAAAAGCGAATTTTGATACTCGTCTAAAATACCGTTATTTAGATCTTAGATCGCCAAAAACACGTGCAATCTTCAAAGTCCGAGCTTTCTGTGTGCAGGGTGCCCGGGATTGGTTCTTGAAGAATAACTTTATAGAAATACACTCGCCAAAAATTATTTCTGCAGGCGCAGAAGGGGGTGCGACACTCTTCCCCTTATATTATTTCGGAAAGGAAGCCTATTTGGCGCAAAGCCCGCAATTCTACAAGCAAGTAGGGATTCAAGCTTTTGAACGAGTTTTTGAGATTGCACCTTTCTTTCGGGCTGAAAAATCACGCACCCGACGGCACCTTTCAGAATCCTGGGGGATAGACGTAGAGGTCGCATTCGCAGAAAGTAGGGATATAATGGAAATTCAAGAAGGACTCCTCATATCTATGTATAGTTCTGTCAAGGAACATTGTAAGAAAGAGTTAAAATTACATGATATAAGCGATCTAAAGATACCTAAAGCCCCCTTTCCCAAAATTACATTTGAAGAAGCAGTAGAAATTGCGAAGGCTAAAGGTTATAAAGTAAGCCTCGATGAAGATCTCTCAGCGGAAGCGGAAAGGGCAGTTCGTGAAAATTTTGATACGCACTTTTTCATTATTGAATTTCCACTTACCGCCGTTACCTTTTATTATGGCCCCCATGAAACTAAACCGAAATTCACTCATAAATTGGATCTTCTTGCGCCCGGAGCAAATGGCTTGGAGTTAACCTCAGGAGGAAAACGCATAATTGATCCTGAAACGCTTATTAGGCGCGCAAAGGAAACCGGAATTGCCCCCAAAGGCCTAGGATGGTATTTGGACATGTTTAAAGTGGGAGGAATTCCGCCCCACGCGGGATTCGGGATGGGGTTAGATCGCGTTGTAATGACGATTTTAAACCTCCCTACAGTTCAAGAAGCAGTAATGTTTCCTCGAACAGTGGATATTTTAAAACCCTGATAAAGGAAGGAATTTAAATGGGCTTGGCTGCAGAATGGTACTGGTTAGGAACAATTTTTGAATATTGTTTTGCTTTCTTTGGAATAGCTGCTGCTATCTTTTTCTTCTTAGCTGTTATTAAAGAAAAAAGAGCACGCCTCTATGGGTGGTTAGGAGGAGGCTGTGCTATCTGGATGTTTTTATGTTTTGCGCTGGGAACTGCAGGCAATACACAATTTGGAGTCCCAGCTAGAGGCATGATGGGAACATTTCAACTAGCGCTTAGCAGTGTTTTCATAATATTGGGGCTAATAATGCTCTATTTCGCATTTGATGCAAAAAATAATGTCGAACACAAGGAATCTTATTATTCCTGTTTGTTATTGGGAGGAGTTGTGATCGCTATGGGTATTTTCATGTTTATTCCCAGCGCGCTAGTCTTTTTCGGGCCCCAAGATTATTCAACGTGGCAGGCTTTGTTACCCTATTATACTTTAACGTTCCCCTTTCCCTACGCCCGAATCACTCTTGCAGTTGTACCTCTGGTTATCTTTGTAGTTGGATTATATGTGATTAAAGAGAGAAGAACTAAAAAATATGAGACAGATGCCACACAGGAGCTCGACAGGTATCAAAAAACCGTTAGCAAGCTTGACCTGGAAATTTCACGAAAAATTTACCATGTGCTTATCATCGTGGTGCTTGTGTGTTATCTGTTCGTAGGGGAGATGCTCACCTATAGTTTTTATGATTTCACACTTTTCGACTTGCCTCAATTACCTGGGATGGCAGATCCCACACTTATTTGGGATAATATAATATTAAAATACGCACTCAATTTTCGGGAGGGCCACCTCGTACTTTTAATAGCCGTGACTTGGGTTTTAATGATTCTCCTTTTTACTGATGTGGTCAGATTGAAAAAATACCGCTATTATCCCATGAAAATGCTTGCTAAAATTTATCGCGATAAGGAACGGCGCGTTCTCGCACCACATGTATATCTGACAGCAGGAATTTTGTTTTCAGTAGTAGTAAGTGATAGGATTAATTTAGCACTAGGTACTCCAGGGAATCCAATTGGAATTGCTGCGCAAATTGTCATGATGACAGTGATGATTAGCGCGTTAGCTGATGCCATTGCAACTATTATTGGAGTGACGAAGGGGACTCATCATTTAAAAGGCGGAAAGGGTAAAAAGACATGGGAGGGCTGGATTGCAGGTTTCGTGTCAGCAATTGTTCTTGGATTCCTTTCTTATATGGCGCTCATGCCTCATTTTGGAGGTTCTTTTTTTGAAGGCATAATGCTCTCGCTCGTAGCTGGAGTAATTTTTGCCCTTATAGATTTCTTCTCGCCCCCTATACCCATTTCAGATAATATCTTAAATCCAGTGATAATTACTCTATCCCTTTGGGGAATCTGGCTCCTTTTTTTCTTTTAAACTAAATTTCTTCTTCGTCCTCTGGAGTTTCATATTCAGCAGGTTTTGCATGGATGACATCATCGATATTCAAAATTTGGCGAGCTATTTCGTCAGCCGCCTTAATGGCATGAAGTTTTACACGATGCGCATCATAGACCCCTAATTCACGCATGTCTTGTATTTTTTTGTTGAAACAATCGAAGCCGAACCATTTCCCATTAGGAGCTTTTGCATGAAGTTCTCTTAGATCTGGTAAAATATCAATAGGGTCTAAGCCAGCATTTTCAATCAAAGTACGAGGAATAACTTCGAAGGTTTCAGCATAGGCTTTAATGGCTAATTGTTCCTTCCCGCTGAATTGATTTGCCCATACTTTTAGTTTTCGAGCCAACTCCATTTCGAGCGCCCCTCCACCCACCAAAATTTTTCTATCCTCTAATACATCTCGTAATACACACAGAACATCATTCATTCGGCGTTCAGCCTCGTAAACAATATGTTCTGTGCCTCCTCGAATGAAGATACATAAGGCTTTTGGATCTTTACAGCCTTTAATAAAAATAACCTTATCTTTTCCAACGATCACTTCTTCAACGACTTTAGCAAACCCTAAATATTCCGGTTTTATGTCTTTAAAATCCGTGATTAATTGACCACCCACTGCATCCGCAATTTTTTCGAGATCCCACCCTCTTACAAAATGTGCGGCGAGGATATTGTTTAAACTTAAATACATCTGCGCTTCTTCATTAAAATCGCGCCGACTGAGGATTACATTTACCCCGAGTTTTAAAAATTTATCAATATTATCACGAATTATCTGTCGCTCTTGAACTTTGAACTTTCTCATTGATACTGGATCTCGTATGGAGATCTTCGAGTCGAGCTTAGGTTTCTTCGATTCAATACTCGGTCCCACAATCGCAATTTTAGCATTCGTTACCTTCTTCGGCATATCTTCGCGGGAGATTTCTTTGTCAATCGCCATCCCATCAATTAAGCGGCTGTCAAGAAGGCTATCTCCTTGCTTTGCGAGTATAGCAATTTTCTTAATATTAACTTTAATAGTTCCATCATCAATTTCACTCACTTGCCTTACCGCTCTCAGGGCGATATCAGTAAAAAGTTCCACGGCACCGACGGTCTTACCGACCATAGCTGTTTTTGCAATTTGCCTTAAAATAGCATCCTCATCAGGGGTGATTTCGATAATATTCTCCTTTAAAATTTCACAAGCATATGCTGCTGCTTTTCGATAACCACTAATTATGAAGGAAGGTGCCAGACCTTTATCCATTAGATTGAGTGCTTTTCGTAACAGTTCCCCCAGATATACAACTACTGTTTTTGTCCCATCGCCTGCTTCATCATCCTGAGCTCGTACCAACATGTCTATCAATTTCGCCATGGGATGCCGGACATCAAAGTTTTTTACAATCGTCGCCCCATCATTCGTAATAATAATTTCATCCACGGGGTCGATAATCATTTTATCCATACCTAGAGGCCCAAAGGTCGTGCGAATAACCTCCGCCATCACACAACTTGCGATAATATTTGTTTCGCGGGCATCGGCATCCTCCAAGCGATTCACATTTCGCTTCAAGATGGTTTTATAGGGGCGATCACTTATTGACATTCCAAATCAATAAGATAATTAGAAAGAGTTCTTAAAATAGTAATGGTTCAGAATGGATAGGATTTAATAATATATTTTGGCTTGTAAAATAGAATGAACGATAAAAGTGAGTTGGAATGAATTGAATGTAAAAGAAGCCATTCAAAAAAGAAGAAGTATTAGAAACTTTCGACCAGGACCAATACCGGAGGAACAGTTGCAAATCTTGATGAAAGCTGCACAATTAGCACCTTCTGCATCTAATAATCAACCATACAAGTTTATTATAGTTAAGGATGATGAGGTTAAAAAAAGATTACAAAGACTTGGTTCAATTCAAGACTTTATTACCGATGCTGCCGTGATTTTTGTGGGAGTGGGTTTTGCACAGTATGAAAAATGGAATAAAGTAAATCTTGGAATTGCAATTCAGCATATCTTTCTACAAGCTGTGGAGTTGGGGCTCGGAGCTTGCTGGATCGGGGCATTTAATGAAGAAAAAGTTAAAAAAGTTTTACAAATCCCGCAAGATATGAACGTTATAGCGCTATTACCGGTTGGGATTCCAGATGAGGATCCGCCAGCGCGTCCTCGGAAATCAATTGAAGACTTATTTAGCATGGATAATTACTAACAAGTATAAAAAGGAGAGGCTTTGAATGAAACTAACTTGGTTAGGAACTGCAGGTTTTGAAGTGAAATTTGATAATATCACAATTTTGCTCGACCCGTGGATTTCACGGCCTCCTGAGGCAGACCCGAAAATACCCCTCAATCCGGTGGATTTAACGAAAGCCGATTATATTTTCTTGACTCACGGACATTTTGACCATTCTGCTGATGTGGGGACGATTGCAAAGCAGACAGGCGCTAAAATTATTTGTTCCAAGAAAGCAAGCGAGATTTTCTTACGAGAAGAAGTCCCTGAAGATCAGATTCAAATAGTGACAGCTGGAGATGAACTAGATTTTGAAACATTTAAGGTAAAAGTCATTAGAAGTAAGCACATCAGTTTTGGATTAACCACCATTTTATGGAAATTCTTCTCTTGGAAGGTATTAAAATCAGCAAGGAGGCTTCTTCGCGATGGACGTGGCCATCCAAAAGGAGAAGTCTTTGGATTTTATTTCCAATTAAAAAAAGAAGCTCTTACCTTCTGTCATTTCGGTTCAGGAGGCTATTATAAAGAAGAACTTGAGAAATTTCGTCCCGACCTTTTTTTAGCACCCGTGGCAGGACGACGCAATATTCTTGAAGTAATCGCCCAAATGACCAAATTTCTAAACCCAAAAATGGTCATCGGCCATCATTGGGATGATTTTTATCCGCCTCTTAGCTGGCGTGTCCCGATTGAGGAGTTTGAACTGGAAGTGAAGAAACTCCTTCCAGATATCGTCGTAAAGATACCCGTGCCTTTAGAGGAAATGGAAATTCAATCCATTACCTAAGTCGAACTTTGTATACCTAATAAGACATGCGTTCAATGGACCGCTTTTTGAATTTGAGTCATTACAATCCGGAAGAGCGGCAGGGGGAGTTCTTTCTGAAACTCTAACCAATCTCGTTCGCAATAGAAGGTAACTTTCATCGTATTATTACTTCTTTGAGTTTGCGTTATCTGGCAAGAAGATCCGCATATTGCACATCTGAAGAAACTCGGGGCCAAATAGCTTAACCATACTTGAATATTTTTGAAGGGTAAACTGAATTGTTTTGACTTACCGCAATTAGCGCATTTTGCACCTACTTTCACTCGCTGAGGTTGCTCAGCCTTAATTTTTCGCACAGCCATTTGAGAAGAGCCGCATCTCTTGCAAAGGAAGTAATTATCATATGCGATTTTCTTGTAAGTAACGCTTATAGGTGGACGTTCTTCTTCAATGGATTCCAAGGTAATTTGCTGAACGAAAGTTGTTTCCACTTTTTGAGGGGGAGGGGGGATGGTATATACTGTCGGACGCATGCCCTCCTCAGGGAGTGGTGGGGGTGCAACCTTGGGAAGAGGAGGCAGTGGTGGAATAGGCAGTTTTTTGGCTGCTGGTACTAAATCTTTCCAAAATATATTGGAAATAACTTTCACGTACTTTTTCCCGCAGTTCCTACACCTAGTGACCGTTCTAACCTTTAGTAATTTTTCGCTATAAGTATAGTTATCATCATTTAGCGTGCCACATCTATCACACTGGAAAAAACCTTTCTTTATGAGAGGCAACCATAGTTCTTTTTCACTAAGTTTAAGTAAAACCTCATAGGAATCCGGACAACGCAAGCATTGGGTGATTAACTGGGCTTCATCTCGTTTCAAGGTGAGTTTTTGGGGAATTAAGGAGAAGCCGGCACATGTTTCTCGATCGCACTTAGTTATTTCCTTATATTTAGTCAGGGCAGCTGGTACTTCAACTTCGGCTTTAATCTCAATACTCGTTTCGTTGGAGGAAGGCACTTGCTCAACTAGGGGCTCAGTAACTACAGAGATCTCCTCTATCGCTTCTTCGGAGGGACGTGGTTTTTCCTCCACGACGAGTTCAAAGTCAGGGGGGGCTTTTTCTACAACGGGTGCTGGAAGGGGGAGTGCTTCAGGTGGTGGAGGTGGCGGTGTAATTTCTGGAACCACGCGTGGTGGGGCGAATGGTGGTTTTTCAACCTTAGCCCACATTAAATCGTCCCACAAGTGGCTGGAGATAACCTTTACGCGCCTTTTTCCGCAATACTTACATCTAAACACGCCCTTGAGTTTTGATCCCCGAGATATAAATTGAATATCGTTATCGGTCCTACATAGATCACATTGGGAAAAAAGTTGTCTAATCAATGAGAGCCATTGATCTTTCTCATTCAAAGGTAGATCATATTTATAAGAAGCGTGACAAATGGGACACCGGGCGACATTGACAATTTTCCTGCCCTTGCTGATGAGCTTGACGGGAATCGTGAGCAAGCCCGCACAATACTTGTTTCTGCAACGGAATTCTTTCCGGTATTTTTTTATATTAAAAAATCCTCCACAACAACCCATATGTTAATCCTTTTCTTTTTTATTTTATGCATTCCTCGCCCTCATATATTTAAATCTTCGCATCTATTAATCAGTTCTTTCTATAAATATAGGATTTGTAGTAGAATCATATTAGTTGCTTTATGATTAATAGTTATTTTATGATTATTAGTTATTTTATACATATAAATATAAGGGATAATTTTTTTATTAAAAATAAGTTTTTTTAAAGATAGAAAGTGGGAAGGAATTGGATTTATAATATTCGTACGAAATGAAGAGGAATAACAAGATGCCCAAAACAGGAGTGAAAGATCAAGAATCTGTTGTTTTATATAAAAATAAAACTATACCGAGACGACAAGATTATCGATTGGAAATTTCTGTTTGTGAAACCGAAATTAAGGGATTTATAGAGATTTTAAAAGAGAAATTCAGAGAGAGTTCAATTCAAATCCTAGAAACCCAAAAAAATAGCTTTAAAATCCTGGTTGATGGAAAAGGTCTCGAAGATCCCTCATGTATCATAGATATTAATTTACGAGCGAAGGGGGAAAATAATACAAGAATTGAACTTGATTTGGATTTTAGTCCATATTATAAAAAAGTATTTAAAACAGGTTTAATCGGGATTCTTGTAGTATTCTTAATATTAACAATGAGTATAGGAGCTCTAGATGTACAGAACTTGCTTTCACTGGGTTATCTTTTGGGGGGAGTGGGATTTTTTATAACAACTATTTTAGTCTTAGGAATTTTTGTTTGGAACAGAAGTCTCGCATTTCATACCTCTGCAGTCGAGGCCTTATATCGCCGGTTGGACGCTCGTGAAAATGATTTTATCGACCAAGCACTAAACCTTTTTAGGGAAAAACAATTACAGGAAAAACCGAAGGAAAAACCAGATACTTGTTACCAATGTAGCGCGCCAATTCCAGCGCAAAGGGAGCCAAGTGAAGTCTTCTGTGAAAACTGCCGAGAATTGTTTTTAACATGTTCTGTGTGCTTGCTGAACATAGACCATGGAGAATCAGTGATATTATGTCCGCATTGCAATGCGTCTGCGCACCGTGACCATCTTCGGGAATGGTTAAAGATTAAGAATTATTGTCCGTATTGTAAGCAAAAAATTAATGAGGGGGATTTGAAGGAATCCAATTAAGGGGGAGGATTAAAATTTCACTGGAAAAAAAGAAACCAGAGAAGATAGAGCAAATTATAATCAATAGTATCCTCTTTATCTTTATCCCAATCATAATTGGAGTTCTATTCTATTTATTATTGCCTTTTGGGACAGAATCTCTGTTGGCCAGAGGGGGGTTAGCCACCGCTTTAGCGATTTCAATCACAGGACTCCTTTTAACCATTATGAAACGAGCGCGAGAAGGGGCCTTTTTTATAAATGGTGGAATTATTGGATTCCTAGTCCAATATTTCATTATCCTTTCGCAACTTGTTATAGATCCTAGATTAATTTGGGTATCAGGGTTTCTTGTGGTGTTAATTTCATCAATTATTTTCCTGATAAATGTCCATTGGTTAGGATCTCGTGAAAAAATTGTACATGATCTTTATATGAAGTTAAGCAAAGGCGGTTCGATAGTTATCCTCTCAGATTCTTTGATAATTGTCGTTTATAGCAGTTATTTTTGGTGGTTTGGGAATATATTTTCGAGTTTGGGGCTTGGATTGATAATCATTGGAGCAATTTTACCCATATTTAGATATCTAATATCGTCCCGAAAAATGATTTATATCCTTTCAATGCTACCGATAAATATAGGAATCTCTTTAATGGCTTTTTGGGGATTATATGTAGCGAGTCTGGATTTGTATTTAAGTTTCTTTTTAATTTGTATGCTTGGTTTCCTTATAAATCTTCTAATTAATTCAATCTTCTCAAAAGTGGTTGAGACTGGTTCGGATACTTTCTGGAATAAGTTATTCTTTGTAGATTTTCTTAGTATTTCACTTTCTGGAAGTCTCCTTTTCTTCGGTTTGTTTTATTTGCAGGAATTACCAAGAATTATGATTGGACTTCTATGGTTTACATCCTTCTCTTTTGCCACCAACCATTTCGCATATAAAGGGGGCCTCTTATCTAGAGAGAAGAAGGAGGCATTATGGTTTATTGCAGGATTTGGATTAACTTTCGAGATCTCCTTCCTTATTTCCCTATTCGTGTTCAATGCAACAAATTTCCTTCTAGCGTTCGGTGCGTTCAGTATTTCATGTGGTGTGTTAATGCTATTATTCAATTTTACCTTAAATAAGAAGTTCTTATTTTATATTAATTCGGCAAACATATTGTGTGGATTTGGAGTTATAACTGCCGGATCTATATATTTCAAATTTCTTGATTTATCCAATGCAATATTCTGGGCAGTATTCGTTGTTAATTGTGTATTGATCACTATCCTCCGCTTTGGATTGTTACGTAAATTCCTTGTTAAACCGATCTACTATAAGGCGAATTTTTTCAATTGGTTTTCTTTATCGATCATAGTAGGGATCATTATTGGATGGAATATTTATATCCCTGAGATTCTATTTTTTCAACTCTTTTTAGGGCTTTTAGTCGGATCATTTATGATCCCTCTCAGTTTAGTATGGGCAGAAGCGGGCGGTTTGATTGGAAAATATTGGTATACTCGACTTTACCGGATTATAGGAGCTCTTATCAATCTACAACTCGCCAATATTATTTCATTATTTATATTACAATATCCAGATGGATGGATTGGGTATATAGCGACAGTTTTCATTATCTTTAGTCTGTTATCGGTTTTTTTATTTATAAAAATAGAGGAGAAACTTTTAATTCTCTTAAATCATATCCTACTTACCCTTGGAGTTTTCTTAATAATATTTTGGATTGGTCTAGTAGAAGATTATTTGTTAAATTTAGTTCTATCTACTTGGATAGGATTAATGGTTTTTTCAATTATACTTCCAGTTTGTTTTCAAATCGTACTGGCCTCTAAAAAAACACTATATCGTTTAACATTTGCAGTATTTCTATTCTATACCTTTCTCTCTACATGGTTACTCAATTATAGTTTAATTTCGATCGACCTTGTTACACGTAGTTATTTAGAAATAATATTTGTAACGTTATTGCTATTTCTATTACTTTATTTTGGGAAAAACGGTGAGATTTATTCAGAACGGGTGTTTTATGGATTATCTAGTATCAATCTTAGTGTTTTTGTTGTGATTTTTAGTTTATTTGGTGGAAGTCTTCTAGCAATTGATCCGTTTTATCGGATTACTTTCATATTTCTTTTTCTTTTTCTCCTTTTAATCCCCGATCTCTATTTCATTTTCAAGGCGAAGTTTCTGAAAGAAGCATATTTTCGGAGAGCAATTGAGGTCATTGAGCATATTTTAAGTGGGCTCTTTGCAGCTATTCTCGCAGGAATCCCAATTCTAATTTCAAACAATTGGGCATTAGGATTTGGGATCTTTTTCACTGTTTATGCGTTTTTATCAGGACTAGTTCATCTTTATTACAAGAGATATTCTCCTTTCAAGATTTATTTCCTGATATTTTTTGGTGGCTTATTTTGGTTTCTCTATAATATACTTATTCTTATCGTAATTACAATTATTACCACTATTTTCTGGGCATTATTGATTGATCTCCTGTTAGTTCTAATTGTTATCGAGATCTACAAATATTATGAATTAATAACAGTACGAGGAGCTCGTTTAAGTACTGTTTATGTTTCATTATCGTTAAGCTTTGTGTTCAGTTTTCTCGTTGAATTTTATCTTCTAGAATTTCCACTTCTCGCCATTATATCCGCCATTGTTCTTTTTCTTCTTCTAATTCGGATTGTTATACTTTATATCGATGCGAATGAAATATTTTTAGAAAAATACCGCATTTATCTATTACAATTTTCATTATGGGCTTGCATAAGTACATTTTCCCTGTTTGTTTATATCCTTCTAAATACTTTCAATCCCACTCCTTATACCCTAAGATTTCAAATTTTCAATATAACTTTTGCTAGCATTTTATTTACCGGATTTAGTTGCGTATTTTCTAAGGCTTTTAGGGATGCTTTTATCAAACTTATTACGAATCGGATTTTTCTCACAGTATTAAGCACTTCGATGGGGTGTCTCACAGCAGTTCTCATTTCATTCTATTATGAAAATTTATTTTTAGGAATTAATCTCGCAATTCTAATAATATTGATATGCTGGAAAGCTATTTTTTATAAAAAATCCTTTGCAAATTATTTTATTATCGGAGTGCCGGTTATTTTAGGCGTATTATTGTACAAATCTATTTTTGATTTTATCAACACTTACCTCAATCCACTCTTTTTTGATTATTTATACATATTATTCTATTCTATTGCATTAGTCGCTATGATCTTATTCGTTTTTTCATATACTTTATGGAGATTCAAGTCAAACTTGAAATTTGGTTTAATTATTATAGCAACTATTTTCTTTGTATTACCACTTATATACAACATTTACTTCAGGACTAACCCTTTATTACTCACTTTTACCGGACTTTTCCTCATAATTCTTCCATGGTTAATAAGTGTTGTATTAATCAATAATTTATGGCTTTCTCATTTTTTTAAAAAGGAAAGTCGGATTTTCTTCTCAATTTCTCTGGGCGGACTCTTTTTCCTTTTTATATTAATCAGTTTTAATTTTCTCTTTCCAACTTTAGGGTTAAATATTCGATTTTTTACGAGTATATTCACTTCAGCAGGGATCTCCTTTTTTATTTTTTCGATTTTTGCGAGATATTTTAATTTTTTAACCCAAAAGAATATAGCTATTACCTTAGGTGTTTCTGTTTTTTCGGGTGCGTGGGCGATCGGATTTATGCTGTATTTTTATCAGGGTATTGATCCCTTAATCAGTATTGGGCTAGCCATTGATTTTGGAATTTTTCTTTATTATTTAAGTTTGATTTGTTATTTGTGGGAATTATCAAAAATAATATGGGAAAAAGGATGGTTTGTCTGGATTGCGGTCCCAGTTGTGAATGCCTTTTTAATATTTCTTAGTTTTTTACCGCTTGGACCAGAGTTCATAACATTTGGGATTTTTCTTACGATTTCTATTGGACACATTTTATTTTTACCAATTGTTTTTTATCGATGGCGCAAGAATTTTCGATTGAGTTGGTTTATTATTTGGGCCGAAATGATCCCCCTTTCATTTTCTGCGGCCTATTACTTTTGGTTTAAAGAATTCTTAGCCACAGCGATTTTTACAATGGGATTAATAACGATTCTGTTAGCAGTTCTTATCTATCTCATTAAATTGTGGAAGGTCTCCGCCATACTCTGGAGTGGATTGAGTATTGGCAATGGAGTATTGTTCTTTGTAACTGGTTTTGGTGTGATAGATCCCATTGCTCTGGTTGGAATTTCCTTAATAATCACGGGATTACAAGCTGCAATACTAACACTCTTTCCAACCATACCTAGAAGGTGGGGAACCTATATTTGGATCCCAGTTTCAGGTGGTATTACTTTATTGACTGCTTACTTTGCGCAAATAAGTCATTTTGATATCTTCCTTACAATTTTCTTAACAGGACTTATCTGCTTGTTAAGCCTCTATCCCCTCATCCTTTTTGAAATTGATAAAAAATTGATATATAAGATTATAGGATATGGGGGATGTTTGCTTCTTCCACTATTTACTGGTTTTCTATTATTTAACACTCTAGCAATTACAATAATAGAAGATATTGCAAGAGCGTGGATATCTACTTCAATTTCCATGATAGTTCTAGGTTTTATACTTTTAGCGTTACATAGATTTCAAGTATTAAAACGTGAATATTGGTTCATTTCATGGACGATTTTAAGTGCATCGATAGCTGCTTTATTCAGCTGGTTTGGGTACTATATTTTTAATATAATTGATAATGTAATAAATCTCACATTAACTCTTCTCATATTTGAGATAATCTTGATTCCGGCAAGTCATAGATTTTGGAAGATCCTTGGAGAAGCAATTATTATCACCATCTCAGGGCTTCTGGGATTTCTTGTCAATATCTACTTTGGAATTGCGGTAGGGTTGATTTTTTCCGCGATTTTTCTAGAGGTGCAAAAACCGCTAGAGAAAATCTTGAGAAAAATCCAGGAACCGTTACTTGCTGTCGGGTTGTTTTTTTTATTATTTTGGGGATTTCAGATATTTATAATTGTGCTTTATGCGCTTTTGATATCTCTTTATATAGTTTTATTCTATCCATTTATCCGATGTATAATGATAAAACAGTGGTTAAGCGCTACTCTCTTTTGGATCGGCTTGATCATGGTGCCAGCTGCTGTAGGAGTTTGGTTTGCTTTAGATTTCTTTCTAGAGATAGAAATATTACATAGCACATTGTTAGGTTTATGTATCCTCTTTTCTTTGGGTTTAGTCCTTCCAGCATTTCATAAGGTATCCAAAAAGACTACTGCAATTCTGTGGATTGCACTTGGGGGTTCGATTTCACTGTTTCTATATAGTCCATTTCTTTCTGTCCTTTCTGAACTTCTTCCAACGGTGGTTTTGTTAATTATTCTATTTACTTTTTTTGTGTTGGCTCTACCCATCTTCGACCTTCCTCAGAAAATATTCTTAAGGAGCATCATAGCGTTAAGTTTTGAAGCAAATTGTCTTATGGTCATTTATATCTACATTTTCACGGGAGATATTTTTCTTACGACGTTATATTTTCTTTTAATTGAATCAATTCTTCTTATAGGAATTGCATTCTGGCGAAAAAAATGGACAATTTTGATGCTATTTTGGTATTTGATATCTATTGTATTTGGTTTTCTCTATGGATATTACGCTTACTTAAATCTTGGGCTACTAACCTGGACAGAATATATGATAGGGTTAGGAATCGTTGGACTATTGATAATTGTTCCTGTTTTTTTCTCAGAATTTAGTATTAATGAAAGGTTTATTTCACATTTAATATTTACCTCGGCATTGACTATTTGTCTTCCTTATTTCAGTTCAATCACTTTTGTTGGGGAGACATCTTATATATATATCATATCTTTCGCATGCTTCTTTCTTTCTTCCCTGTTATTAATTTTCTACCGTTTGGCAGACAACTTAATTCAATCAGAATCATTTCTTGATAGGTTCTATAAATCGTCTTTTTGGATATTATTGGGCATGCTCAACATTTCTGCCTCAATTTTGATATTCTGGTGCTTTTTCATTGGCCTTTCCTTCAGCTTTGAATTGAGTTTAATTATAAGTATCACATTAAGCTACATCTTTTTTTTAACTTCAAGCAAATTTCGTGCCAGTATGGAGGAATATTTACCTTATCTTTATGTGATTCTTCCAATGTTATGCGCAGGAATAGTATTTGTTGGTTTATATTTCGTAGCTCCTTTTCTCAATTTCTTTCTTATTCTTTATTTTTCAGTTTTAGTGGCATTCATTGCCTACTGGGGATTAATAGAAGGAGAGGCGATTAGATGGCGAATTCACGAATATCTTTGGGCTGTCTCACCAATTCCGCTAGTAATTTATTTAGGTAATATAATAAATACGTATTTAATAGATTTGGCCTTAGCGATATCGAGCGGAGTTCTCATTTACGCAACCCTCTTGTTACTTTTATTCATTTTTACTTTGGAGAATAAAAGATATTTAGATTATTGTTGGGGTATTTTAGCAGTTTCACTTACTTTCACCTTGCATTTTGGGATAATCCAACTAGCAAGAATAGTTTATTCGCTCCCTGGAGATATCTATTTGATTCTATTTTTATCGCTGACAATTGGATTAGGAGTTGCAATCACACGTGCTTTTTGGCAAAAATATAATAAACTAGTTAAAATCATCTATTTTCCACTAACAATTATAGCATCTCTTGTAGTATACTTCGGTTTGATGAATATTTCAGGGTTTAATGCCATAAATGCGTTCCTTATAGCTTTATTCGTGTGGGGAAATTTGTTTGTTATTTTTGCGTTTCTTCCAAGTATAAAATGGCATATTTTTAAGTATCTCTGGATTATTATTGCTTCCTGTTTCTCATTTATTGGATTTTATCTTATCTGGTTAAGTTCATTGGCATGGCTTCCCTCCCTGATGATTGGATCAATAATTTTTTCAATTTTATGGATTAAACCACCACTTGCCCCCTCTGATTTCAGTTACAATATGTACTTTTTTTCGATAATTATTATTGCAGCTAATATAAGTTTAAGTTGGATTATCATCGTCCTACTGGAAATGAGCATTATCGTTGGCATACTTGTTCCTTTACTTATCGGAAATCTGTCAATTCTGGCATTAGCTCTCGGGAATATCATCAATAAGAAGTATTGGAAGCAAATTTATCTTTTTATACCATTTATTGTGGCCATACTCAGTTTATTCATATTTTATACCTATGATGTTATAGATATTTATCTAAATACTGTTACCCCCATCTTGATTGGGTTAGTGCTCACCTTTCCACTTATGGTAGAATATGCTCCTTTAAGATTCTTAACAAGGAATACCAAAATACTAGTTGTTAGTATCGCAGGCGTTATGGCTGTAGTTACATTTTGTATCCTTGGCTACGTTCCATTTATTCAAGGACAAAGTTTGCTTAAAGGGTTAATTGCTGCCGTTGTAGTTATTATAATAATTTATTCCATTCTCCCAAAAGCATACGAGTTTACTGAATTTACCTATCTCTACCTTTCTATCGGATTAGCTGCAGGTTTTTCAATTATCTATTTGTTCTTTGTCGGCGAAGCTGAATTATGGAAAAAACTTATTGTTATTTTCATCCTTTCAGCTGGGGCAGCCTGCTTAGGAAGTTATAAAATTGTCGAGAAAAAAGCTGAACAAAATCCCCAATTAAGTAAATGGCGACTTGTGCTTTTAGTTGGAGGTTTTATAATGATAGTAGTACTAACTATCCTATTATTTGCCTTCCATGTTGCAGTTTAACCCATTATTGAAAGGAAATAATATTTTATATAAATTATTACCCATGGTCTCTCCTCGGGTAATGTTATCCTCTACAATCGAGAAAAGATCCACATTGAAAATATTTGGCTGGATTGAGGAAATTTATTGGTAATGGTGATGATGTAATTGAGCCTTTCAAAAAGAATAAAAGATTAAATGACTATGAAATGTCTTTAAGGAAATTCATTTTAGAAAGGGATCGTAATTGCAAAAAACGAAAAAGATATTAATTGTCGGCTTAGATCAGGCTGGAAAAACATCAATTGTCAATATTTTGCATAATAAATTTAATTTAATGGACAATATCAAACCTACTGCAGGAATTGAACGTGAAGAAATGGAGATTCTAGGGATTCCGATTATTACCTGGGATCTTGGTGGTCAGCAAATATTTCGGAAGGGATATCTTAATGATATTAAAATATTTGCTGAAACTGACTCACTATTTTTTGTGGTAGACTCGCTCGATGCTGGTAGATATAAAGAAGCTCTTCAATACTATACCGGTATACTTGATATTTTCAGAAAGCTCGATTTAAAACCGAGAATCATCTTATGCACACATAAAATTGACCCGAACATTCGGAATAATCCCAATACTCAAAGAATCGTCGAAGATGTCATAAATTATTTCCTAGCGAGATCGAGTGGTTTTGAAATAACTACGTTTGTTACTTCAATTTATGATAGGAAGTCTATTGTCGAAGCATTTTCCAAAAGTTTTCAAGATGTTCTGGTAACTTTAAAACCAGTTAAAAAACTCCTTGCAAATCTTGTTGGCCAGCTTAAATTATGTGGCCTTATCCTGTTCGATAATCGGCTCCTGATCCTTAGTGATTCTTACAGAGATACAGAATGTGAGGAAATGTGTTTAAACGCAGCCTATAATAGCGTTTATTACATGGCTCAAACAAATCCACAGTTAGCGGAAAATGCCCATTTTGCCAATAATTTCGAATTTATTCTGAATTTCAGAAATCAGGAGAAACGATTTAATTTTGTAGAAGTAGAATTCAAAGGTTGGAACTTATATCTCCTCACAGTGGGCGAAGAAAAACTTGATACTGGTGAATTGATAGAGAAATTTAATTTAATGGCTCGCGAAGTAAAACTCTCATAAAAGAGAGCAACTTAAATTCGTAGAAAAGAGGTTTGAAATGGATAAAGAGTTAATTCGGGGCATTATTTTATCCCAATTCGATCAGAAAGCTGGACCCACAGCGGTCGCTTGGGAACCCTCTAAATTATCAGTTAATATTCAAAATTTGGTTAGTCTAAAAACCATTCAGATTCTCGCTGGAGAGGGGGGGAAAATTCCAAAAACTTTAGCAATTATTCCCTTTCCATCCATTAATTCAAAGGGATTGGTGAAATATTTCGAAATTGAAGATCTTGCAAGTCGTGGACGGAGAATTGATAGTTCTCTTACGCTATTGTTCAATGAAGCGGATGATATCATATTTTATAAGTATATTAAGAATTTTAAATCGGTTTTTAATGAGATTGTTAAGAAAATAAAAAAATTAGGAAGTAAAAAGTCGGATAGAAAGAAGATTACAAAGGAAATTATCAAATTCGAGAAAGAGTTGCAGAGTATTTTAGGGGATTTAAAGGAAAGTGAGATGTCCACTCAAGCAGATGCTGCATTTCCTTCGGCAACCGAAGAATCTTCAAAATTTGCGCGATATAGGTATAAATTAATTGTCTGTGGCGACCCTTTCGTCGGGAAAACATCCACAATTTTAAGATATACTGATAATGCCTTTAGAAGAACATATATTCCAACAATTGGGGTTAATTTGAGTGATAAGTATGTTCAATACAAAGATGCAACTATTAAATTTGTGCTTTGGGATATCGCAGGCCAAAGTAAATTTCAGAAAATGAGAAGCTATTTTTATAGAGGGGCAAATGGAATTATATTAGTTTTTGACTTAACCGCCCCGAACTCGTTTAAAGATATTCCCAACTGGTATAAAGACATAAAGGCTCATTTAAAAGGAGATCTACAGGGACTTATTCTGGCAAATAAGAATGATTTGGTTGATCAGCGGAAAATAACAAAGGAAATGATCGAAAGTCTCGCGAATAGACTGAATCTTAACTATTTTGAAACTTCTGCATTAACAGGAGAAAATATTGTGGAATCTTTTTTAAAAATAGCAGAAATGTTATATAAAAAGAAAAAGTTACACAAGATTGACGAAAAACCAAAAAGAAGAAGCACTAAAAAGAAAACTACCAAGAAAAAGAAGACGACTAAGAAAAAACAAACCACCAAGAAGAAAATTACTGAAAAAAAGAAAACTACCAAGAAAAAGAAGACGACTAAGAAGAAAACCGCTAAGAAAAAAACTACTAAGAAAAAAAGAACAACCAAGAAAAAGAAAACGGGAGTAAGTAAGAAAAAAGGAACGAGTTAGAAATCCTCTAATTTAGATAAATTTTTATCTTTTTTAATTGTTAAAAAAAAAAAAAGACTCAATGGCGTGTTGAGATCAAATACTCCGAAATCCCATCGCCTTCTTTACCCTCCCAAGTGAAAACTGCGACCTGTTCGAAAATTTCAGTAATACCTTTTTCAGATGGGAGTGGTAGATGCATCGAAAAGATAGTATTGGAAACGATTTTCATCGTTTTCCCATTTTCATCGGTTAGAGTGAATGTCGAGGACACTGGAGTTTTTCCATCCTCCTTTGTTTTTGTGTTAACTTCAACCTTTTCGATTTTAATAGTTTCATCCTTTGTAGAAAGAACTCCGAATTGAGGATTTTTCCCTAAAACGTCTGATCTGACAAAACTAAGCCATTTATCCTCAAATTGAACACCAACCCAATTCCAGGCATCTATATTGACCCAATCTCTTGCCCCCCAGCTATGATCACGATGGCTGAAGCATTTAATGTTTCGGGTTTCACCCTTTTTCTTCAAAACCAGCGTACCCGTGGCGATCATCGCTTGTACATAATGTTGTTGGGCGGCTACATCGAGGATCTCAAGGCCATACTTTTCAATTTCAGCTATGGGATCCTCAGGAGCAGAATTAAATACGGGAAATCGTGCATTAAAGGTGACATCCAAATTGAATTTTCGATCTTCATACTTGATACGCCATTGTTTCATTGGCTTAATACAATAATATTTGAGTTTTTTATCAAATTCCCAATTTTCTGGCATTTTTTCAACCGGCGTCACGGTGAAATAATTGAATGTCTTGCCATCAATTATTAAAAGGACCAGAATTAGAGCTCTTTTCTTATCCATTTCAAAGGACAATCTTGTGATAAAGTGGACATTATTTGGACGATCAATAAAATTAAAGTACCAACTCTCATTGTGATGCGGCGGGAAAGTTTCAACAACATGCATATATTCATCTTGATCCGTTAATTCAACTTTGCCTTCAAGATACTTCATGAAGTTATCGTCAATTTTTATACCTTTTGCTTCTAAATACTCTATTACTTTCTCTTTCATACTACTACTCTCCGAATTTCAATTAATTTCCTCATCTTACTAATTCACCATTAACAAGACCAGAGGAATTTTTTATGCTTTTTGGAATGACTACTTGCAAGAATTATAATGTTTTTTTTCAAAGATTTTCTGATATATCCTATTTAGCCTAATTTAATTTCTTTTATTATATAATCTGCAAATTTTTTTAGGAGGCTTTCGTTCGTAGAAAGATGTTGGATTTTATGCTGCCCCATTGGCAATCCGGCTTCTAAATTCTGCTGTTCTAAATTGAAGAATGTACCATTTTTAACAATCCAGAGTATTGGGTCTGCTATAGCTCGAATACCAATTACTTGTTCTCGATATACGGGATTACTTTGCATCAAATTCTCATTAAAAGATTTAAGGTATTCTTTTTCATCCGTGGGATTTTGAGCAGCCAAGTATTCAAGGATAACAATATAATGTGGTTTTGGTGTATATTTTCCTACAACACAATATTCAACAACGGTGCAATCATGTTGTTGATTAGTGAGAGTGAGAGCAGTAGAGATTTGTTGAACTGTCATTTTTTCAGAAGCCATATTGATTGTTCCTTCGCGATGTGAGAATTCAAAGAGGGGCGGATCTGTCTTAATGAATTTTATGACATCGCCGAGGGTATAAGCATATAATCCATTAAAATTCGTAATAATTATTTTATAATCGACGTTCTTTTTTACTTCATGAATGAGTAAGCGTTCTGTTGAATTAAGAGGAGTAAATTCTAAAAAATTAGCATGAAATAGAGGAGTGAGGCCAGGACTATCTTGTAGTTGAACCCCAATTATTTCCTCTGTTGCACCATATACTTCCCGGTAATCAATTTTTTCCCCAATTAATGAAAAAAGACGACGTTCATAGAATTTTGGAGATTCTCCACCAAGTATAGAGAATTGATAATTCGGGAACAAGTCCCTTATATTCTTAATTTTGGGATTTTTTTGCTGTGTATATTTTAAAATTACTTCTAGGAGCCCTAAAACAACAGTTGTCACGCCTGAAAACACATGAATATCTTTTTGTATCGTCTCACGTGTAAGATGGTGGTATCGTTGTTGAATATTTTTAATTTCGAATAGATGTCCTGTCGTATATGTCAATTTTTGAAAAATTGGACCCCAAATTTGATTTTGACTGGACTGACTGAAGATTCCAGTTCCAAAACCAACTGGGATATTGTTTATGTATTCAAGAGCAGGGTTAGCGTTAAAGAAGCAAACGGTTCCATCCAGAAATTTTGAATGCGCTTGTGGATTTTCCGCGATATAAGAAAGATAAATAAGAAGAGTCCCACGAGTTGCATTTCTAATGCTACGATTAGTAATTGGAATGAGCTTAGAAGCACCCGTAGAACCAGCGGTTCTACCCCAATATAATGGACTCCCTGGAATCAAAACATCTGTTTTACCCTGGGTCATTGAATTAATAAAAGGACGAAAATATTCATAAGGTTGGGGTGATAAATACTCCTGAAATTTTCTAATGGAGGAAATTTGATGAAATTTATGAGTTTTCCCAAAAACCGTATTTTGATTTAATTTAAGAATTTTTGTTAAAAGAATTTTTTGAGTTTTCAGTGGATTCTTATTAGGTTTCGATAAAAAGCGATATAAGGGTTTAGCAAAGGTTTTTACAAGAAAACGAATCCAAGTCACTTCATTTTCACTTTTATTATTTATCTATCCTCACTCAATATACTCATTATTTTATATAAAGAAATTTTTTCTAATAGAGGAATTATGATTGAAACCAATTTTCAAGTCTGAACTCAACATAATAATATATTTATTTTGAAAATTTCAATTAGTCATAATGGACGTTTTATTGTTAACTTTGACTGATGTAGTTAATGAAAAAGGACAAGAAGTGGAGTATCTCATTCCGCAAATACTTGTGCCACCTTTAGGGCTGTTATATATAGGGCAGATACTAAGTGATAATGGTTATAATGTAAAAGTGTATGACCACACCGTAACAGGGGACAGCAATTCAACTATTATGAAATTAATTAAGAAATTAGATCCCAAAATCGTGGGTTTTTCGATGATGGTTGATAATATTTGGACTACAATTGACCTCATGAAAAGACTAAAAAGTTGGAACCCCAATATCACAACTGTAGCCGGACACATTTTAGCCTCATTCTTTCCTGAAAAAATGATGAAGGAAATCGATTTTGACTTTTGTGTTCGAGGGGAAGGAGAATATACATTCTTGAATCTCGTTGATTATTTATTCAAAAAAAAGACAGATTTTAAGGAAATTAAGGGGATTGCATACCGTGAAAACGGTACAATAAAAACCACGTCACTTCCTGAACAAGTCAAGAATATAGACGAACTTCCTATCCCGGATCGTAAATTGATAGATTTCAATTATGGACTTAGCCATAAATCAACATCAATGATGACAAGTCGGGGCTGTCCATTTAAATGTCGATTCTGTGTCAATTCAATAGTAATGGGGAAAGCTTGGCGTCCTCGATCAGCTAAAAATGTAGTTGAAGAGATTAAATTATTAAAAGATGAAGGATATAAAGATATTTTTTTTATAGACGATAATATGACCTTAAGTAAGAAGAGAACTTTTCAAATTTGTGCCGGAATAAAACGGGACCAATTAGATGATATTCAGTACACTGGAAATTGTAGGGTTGATAATGTCTCATTAACCCTGTTCAGAGCGCTTGTTTCTTGCAATTTTAAAGAGATTCTATTTGGTCTTGAAAGTGGTGTTCAACGAATTTTAGATTATTATAAAAAAGGGATAACTGTCAGTCAAATAGAACAAGCAATTAAAACTGCAAAAAAATCGGGATTAGAAATCATTTTTGGATCTTTTGTCTTTGGAGCTCCTGATGAAACTTACACAGAAGCTCTCCAGACCCTTAAACTTGCTTTAAAATTAAAGCTCCATTATATGGTTCTTCAAATATTGGTTGTCATACCAATGTCCCCCATTTATCAAGAACTAGTAGATAAAAAGTTATATACGCCTAGAGAAGATGACTGGAAAAGGGTTTTTAATGTCCCTGAGATTTGTCCTACTGCTATCCCAATGGAAAAATTAGTAAGGATCATAGATGAGGGATTTATTCACTCATTCAAGAAAAGAGGTTTAATCAAATATATTTTTGATGCTTTAAAAAATACATATTATTTAGATAATGTGATTAATTCCATCAGAAATCTTACATAAGGAGCTTAATAAATTGAAAAATAATAAATGGCTTAGAATTTTATTCAAAGTCACAATGCTAGTTTATTTACTTCCCCTTATATTTAGTGCTTTGTTCTTTTCCCAAATTTTTGAAAAAGGATTAAGAAGATTATTAGAAGAACGAGATAGAGACAAAATCGTACGTATGGTGGGATACAAGGGGTTTATGGGTATTTTTGATGTGTTATGGCCAAGAAAGCAATCTTCTTAACTTGTCTATTCATTATTTTCATTACTATTTTGAGCAAGTTGAGTTATCCCATATGGAGCTTAATCTAATTTTCTCTTTTGAAGGAAATGATAGACGACTCGAAGTCTGTAGATACTCCGGGCCGACTTTAAATATTGAGAAATCATGTAACGTTTATTGGTGACAAAGTCTTTGAATCCTCTTTTTGCCATCGTTTCTAGATATTCTCGATCCAAAGAATTTGGAACAATATCTACAGCAGGAAGTTCTTTGCCCCAATCTTTTACGGGGTCGATATACCCTTTTTCAACAAATTCCCGGTATAGATCTGTTCCAGGTGAGACAAAGAGAATTTGAAATTGTGTATTGGTGAGACCATACCTTTGAAGTTTTAACCCGAACTTTATTGTGTTTACTACCTCGTCACGTGTTTCAATTGGAGCACCAATTATGAATCCTGCACCAATATAGTCAATTCCAGCTTTTTTAGAATTTTTAATAGCGGTAACTGCCATAGCAGGTGTAACCATTTTAGCATAGTAATCAAGAATCCTTTGATTGGCACTTTCAACGCCATATACTAGTGATTTACATCCCGACTTTTCCATAGTCCTTAAAAAGCGAACTTCACTTTGATTAATACGTCCAACTGCGTGCCAAGCGAAGTCGAGTTTCTCTTTCATCATTGAGTGGCATAATTTCAATGTTCGTTTCGAGTTTGCATTAAAACAGTCGTCAGTAAATAATATTTCTTTAAACCCGGCAGCCTTAAGGTAAAGCATTTCTTCAATTATATTTTCAATAGAGCGTAATCGCCATTTGTCTCTCGCGAATGCCCTACAACTACAAAAGCGGCAGCGGTATGGACAGCCGCGTGATGAAATCATTGTGGTGGACTTTCCAGAATATTCATAGTGCTGATGAAATAATTTACGATCAGGGATTGGAATCGTATCCAAATCATGAATCAAAGGACGATCCAGATTCTCGACCATTTTTCCATTATCGCGATATGAAATTCCCAAAACATTACTTAATGGTCTATTTTTCTCTAACGTTTCTAAAAGATCAGTAATTGTTAGTTCTCCTTCACCCCGAACACAAAAATCCACAAAATCATAATGTTTCACAATGTCTTGAGCACAAAATGTGGCTGCATATCCTCCATATACGATAATAAGATTAGGATTCCATTCTTTCATTTGCTTTGCGATATTATTGACGGTCGGAAGATTTGCTGATAGCACAGTGAATCCTAATACATCAGGATCTACCTTTTTTAACCAGGCCAAAATGGATTTAATAGGTACCCCAGTAATATTGTGATCATATAGGAATACTTTATGTCCGCTATCTTTTAAAACTTGACCCAGATATAAAATACCTAAGGGCATATGATAATTCTGGAGTAATTTGAATTCTTCTTCCCCTGTATCCGATTTACTATATTCTCCGGGGTAAATAAGAACAACTTTCATTAGTTTATCCTTCATAACTTTTTTTATAGCTAATTAGATTGAGGTTTAAAAAATATATTTTTATTTGAAAAATAGATTAATTTATAAGATCATTTTTTGAACTGATGCCGATGTCTAAGAAGCGTGCAACTCTTTTTTCAATTCTTTTAGCATTACTCCTACATATTCTTTCTATCATTTTAATACCAGTTTTAATAGTATTTTCCGCTTTATTGAGAATTAAAATTGATCAAGCGTATGAAACTTATGGACTTGATGATACAGTTAAATTAATAGCATATTTTCCATTATTTGGACATATCAAAGTTATTTTCGGAACGAAAAAGAGAAAATTAGAATAATGTAAATTTGAATTGAATTTTTTACTGGAATGGTTAACGTGACACGAATTGCTCTGATTAATCCAGCACCAATAACAAAAGAAGAACTAGAGATTCAAGGTAGGCAGAAAACATGGGCACCCCTGGGTTTATTGTACAACGGAGAAATATTAAGGCGGGAGGGGCATGATATAAAAATTTTTGACCAAGATGTCACTGGTTATTCCGGTATAGAAGTATTAGATTGGATAAAGAAAAGAGATCCAGAAATTTTGGGTTTATCACCTCTCACAGTATCCTTAGACGCAGCCCGTCGAATTGCACAATTAGCTAAAGAATGGAATGAGAATTTAATTATTGTATTTGGAAATGTCTTGGCAACCCTTGCTTATAAACAACTTCTTCAGAATTATGACTTTCTGGATTATTGTCTTAGAGGGGAAACGGAGGGAACTTTCCCTCAATTCGTGAAGACTATTATGCAAAAAGGAGATCTAAAAGATGTATTGGGACTTAGTTATCGCGAGAACGGTGTTATCAAATCCACTCAAAATGTTCCATTAAATCGAAATTTAGACATAATTCCCTTTCCAGATCGCGAAGCATTAGTTGATTTTGATTATAGAATGGGCTCCAATAAATTCACAATTTTAGCCACTTCTAGAGGATGTCCTTATAGATGTAAATTCTGTGGAGTGCATCTTGTTTCTAATTCGAAGGGAATTTGGCGACCACGTTCAATAGAAAATATATTATCTGAATTACACTTTCTGCAAAGCAGAGGTTACAAAGAATTTGCCTTTGTGGATGATTGTTTCATCGTAGATCAAAAACGGACAATTAAATTATGTCAGAAAATGAAGAAAGAAAAAATAGATATGATTTGGAGTTGTGAAGGAAGAGTAGACCAAGGTTCTCGAGAAGTTCTAAGAACAATGAAATATGCTAACTGTTATAATTTGCTATTAGGATTAGAAAGTGCCAATCAAAGAATATTAGATTATTATAATAAAAATATTACTCCAGAAATGTCCAAAAAAGTTGTTAAAAATGTTAAAAAGGCAGGAATAGAAAATCTTGCTGGATTATTTGTGGTGGGAGCGCCTGATGAGACGATCCAGGAAATAATTAACACTTTGAAATTCGGCTTAAAGCTTGATTTAACTTTTATTCAATATCAATTATTACATCTTCTTTTAGGATCGGAAATTTGGATTGAAGCCGTAAAAAAAGGGCTTGTTAATGAAGAGAAAGATTGGACTCAATATATTATTGCGGCAGATATTTACCCAACAGCTGTTAAACGTGAAATTATAGAGAAGTTAATTGATAAAGCATTTGTGGAATCTCTCACACGCCCAAAATTTCTTATAAAAGAGATGTTTCGTATCGTAAAAAGTCCATATCGTCTTCAGAACATTTTTAGTATGTTTAGTAAAAAATCGAGTTAAAATAAAAGGGAAAAGAAATGCCATCAATTTGGAATAACATCATTCTCCCCGCAATATTCACAGTTTTATTCTCTCTATTTCTCATTCCAATTTCTTTAATTATGATTGTTTTTTCCCGGTTTTTACGAAGAGAGTTAAATAAGTTGATAAAACGGTATGGTAGAGATAATGTCGTGAAGATTTTCCTGCAGGGGAATATTAAAGGATTATTGGATTTATTATCGATTAGTAGGAATGAAGAAAGAAAGACTGTAACCTAATTTTTTGAACTTCACATTTTAATTTCTGATTTTACCGTATTTTCAAATTCGTTTCTAATTTTAGGATCATCAGTAAGATGAGGAATTTTAGTTTGTTCACGAGGGGCACCTTGGCGAATTCTTTCGTTTAGAACTTCATTAAAACTTCCTGTCTCGAGAATCCATAGTACAGGAGATTTCAAAATGCCAATATCTTTACGGAAATATCTATAAACCTCATTTGCCTCTTGTAAAAAGCTATCAAGAGCACCTAAATAATCGGAATATGAAGTAGGTTGGAAATTCGGGGCAAACTCAAGGATAAAAAGATAATGTAAATCAGGATTTCGCAATCCTACAACTGAAAAATCAGTTAATACGGTATTGAATTGTTGATTTGTATGATCGATTGTGTATAAAATGTCATCATGTGAGACCTTTTCATCCACAAGATTAACTACTCCTTTTCGAGAAACAAAAACAAAAATTGGAGGATCTTCAGAAGTGAATTTGATAACATCATCCAAATTATATGCATAAAATCCATTATACGACGTTATACACAGATAATATTCTTCATTTTTCTTTACTTCATTTAAAATGCAGCGTTCATCTGGATTTTTTACAGGAATAAACTCAAAAAAGTTGGCATCAACCATTGGTGTAAATCCAGGTGTTTCCTGCATCTGGATTCCTAATACGCCTTCTGTCGCAGAGTAATGTTCCCGATAATCAATTCTAGACCCAATCAAGGTCTCTAATTTTTTTTCATAGAATTTTGGTGGAATCCCTCCAAAGATACTAAAATGATAATCTGGGAAAATATCTCTGATTTTATGAGCAGGGACGCCAAATTTAGAGGAATTTTCTATGATTTTTTCAAAAGTATTAGTAACAACAGAGGGAACTCCTGTAAATTGACGAAAATCTTTGTGAATAACTTCCTTGGTCAATTGATAATAACGTTTTTCGATATCCTTAATCTTATAGAGGTGAATGGGGATATATATTCGTGATTTTGTAAAAATTTTCCAAATTTGTGTCCCGCCACGATGATATGAAAAGAGCCCTGTCCCATAACCAACAGGTAATTTACCTTCATAGCGAAGGAGTGGATAGGCTGCAAGAAAACAACTTTTCCCATCTAAAAATCGAGAATTATTCCTCGGATCTTCCACGATATATGAAATTATCATACGTAATATGGATAAATTTACACTTTTAAACATGTGATTAACAATTGGGATTAATTTGGGCATCCCTGAAGTACCCGGTGTTTGACCCCAATATGTTTGATTAGCTGTTGTTAAT
Source organism: Candidatus Helarchaeota archaeon (assembly GCA_013375405.1). The sequence goes on along the minus strand of JABXJU010000006.1, from coordinate 2,057 downwards.
ACATGAGGATTCCCAGCTCGTATTTGTTTTATATATGGCTCATAATCCTCATATTTGGATATAGGGCAGCTTTTTTGAAATTGTTTAATGGAATGAATCTGAGAAAAATTATGACGTTTTCCGAAAATCGTTTTTTGATTTCGACGTATTAATTGCCAGAAAAAGTCTTCTTGTGTCTTAACCGGATCTTTAAAGGGTCTCGTGATATAACGTTTTATAAATTTTGAAAGCCGAGTAGCTAAAATTCTCGTGAGACCCATATCTATAACCTCTTTGATAATTACAAGAATCATTAAAAATAGTTTTCTATAAAAAATATCACTTCATACATTTAGTTTCTTTTTTAGCGATTTCCTCTTTTTTAGGTTCAAGAAATTGATTTAAATCCAATCCGTTCATTTTACATGTCAATTTATGTCGGAACGTATCAGTTATCCCTCTCTTAAGATCTTTTTAATACTAATACCTTATCTAAAATATTTTAGTAACTACCTAATGACAATAAAGAATCCAGTTTAAATAGTACATGAAGGGATAAAGAATCATCACTCTTTTGCCATTTTACCCTTCTCCCTTCTTTTTTCTGATCAAATTTTGAAGATGAATTTTTTTATGAAAATTTTATTAAAATATTAACTAATATGTCCTATACATTATCATAAGTAAGTAAAATTATATTTATTGAGAGAAATAGGGATTTATAATGACGAATAACGATAAAAAGAGTGAAACCGAAGACTTTATCGTGACTCCTTGGGAAGTTAAAGGGATTGTCGATTACGAGCGATTAATTAAAGAATTCGGAACGGAAAAAATAACAGATAAAATGTTAGTTCTACTTAAAAAACACACGGGAGAACTTCATCCTTTCCTAAAACGGAAAATCTTTTTTTCACATCGCGATTTGAAGTGGTTATTTAGTGAATATGAGAAAGGAAATAAGTTTTTTCTCTACACGGGAAGAGGTCCATCCGGAAATACGCATCTGGGACATGTTATGCCATGGATTTTCACGAAATGGCTTCAGGATAAGTTTGGTTGCGAATTATGGTTCCAAATGACGGATGATGAGAAGTTTTATTTCAATCCAACGCTAAGCTTAGAGGAAACACATAATTTTGCGTATGAAAATGCGTTAGATGTAATTGCATTAGGATTCGATCCGAAGAAAACGTTCATATTTTCAGATATTGATATCTCGGGACATCTATATCCCCTCGCTGCCAGAGTTGCGAAGAGAATCACTTTTTCTACAGCGAAGGCAGCATTTGGCTTTCAATCCGAAAGTAATTTGGGACAGATATTTTTCACCAGTATGCAGGCAGTTCCCGCATTTTTACCATCCGTCTTACGGAAAAGAAATATTCCTTGCCTTATTCCGCATGCAATCGATCAGGACCCTCATTTTCGCGTTGCACGAGATGTAATTCCAAAGTTAGGATTTTACAAACCAGCCTCTATTCATTGTATTTTTCTGCCAGGGCTCAAAGAAGGAGGAAAGATGAGTGCCTCGATTAAAGAATCCGCCATTTTCACGACAGATAAGCCCAAAGATGTGAAGAAGAAAGTTAATGCGGCGTTTACTGGTGGTAGGGTATTGGCTGAGGAACAACGCAGATTAGGGGCGAATCCTGATATTTGTAGTGTTTATAAATATTATTTCTGCCTTTTTATGTGGGATGACAAAGAGTTAGAGAATTTACGCAATGATTGCGTTAGTGGGAATATACTTTGTGGCGAATGTAAAAAGATCCTTTTGAGAAAGTCCAGAAATTCTTACAGGACCATCAGAGAAAACGAGAAGCCGCTCGAAATAATCTGCAAGATTTCATCGTGACCCATGAAGACCTTGCCTCTGAAAGATTTAAGGAAAGAATAGATTAATTCTAAAAGTCAAAAAAAACCCAGTCTGAAATTTCGTAGTTATTTTTTCGTCGGTACTTTTTCTTGAAATACATTATTAAATGTTTTTGAACGGTTTCCTTTTATTTCATAGAAGAAATTAAGATACCAATTGGAATTACATATAGTACATGACTCTGCGGGGGTTTAATTAA
>JABXJU010000320.1 GCA_013375405.1 Candidatus Helarchaeota archaeon | reverse complement strand
CATTAAAATATTTTTCTACGAGTTTAATTGAGAAAATATACGGGGTCGACTTCGATAAAATAAAGGCCTAACAACTCAATCCAGCGGCCTGTAAAGCTGCGCTTTCCAGCCGCTGATTTCGGATGTTAGGGCTTATAAGGAAATAAATTATGCCAATCTTCAAACTAAGAAAAAAAGGTAAAGATTTATCAAATGCAGAGCTTATCGAAGCTCCCAAAACAAAATTAAATTTAGAAAAACATTTAGAAGGTTGGCTTGAACAAAGTCCATGTGCGATTGCTCAAGAACCTATTTTGATAATTGGACGTCGATCTACAGCTTTATTAGAAGATCGAAATATTTTTCCTGATCTGTTAGGCTTGGATAAAGATGGTAATATTGTGATTGTTGAATTGAAAAAAGGAAAAACTCCAAGGGAAGTCGTAGCTCAACTTTTGGAATACGCTTCATGGGCAAATGACCTTTCAGACAATGAAATTCATGATATTGCTTCACAATATTTTTTATCTAATACTGGATATAAAGATAAATCACTGCGTGAACTATTTTCTGATGTATTTGAAACGGATGAAATCCCATCTTTGAATAGTAGATTAAGAATGTTTATTGCAGCAGAGCAAATATCTCCTTCAATTTCTCGTGTATGTCGCTTTCTTCGGATGGAGCACGGAGTTGATGTTAATTGTATAGAGTTTTCCATATATCAAACTGAATCGGGTGAGATTTTAGTGAGTTCACAAGTTGTTGTTGGGCAAGAAGAAGTTACTCGTCCCAAAAAGACTATATCTGAACGTTGGTCTGGTGATAAACCAGTCAAGCTTGTTGTATGGGAAGCAGTACAAGAACTTACCAAAGGAGATAAAGAGCAACTTTTTTCTCCAAAGGAAGTAACTCAAGTAGTTTTAAATAAGTATCCTAATTTCAATAAAAGCACAGTCGGATGCCAGATTATTTCTGACTGCGTTAATCATACTTCAAGACATCATTATCCAGGTGGTGAAGATCACTATTGGTGGATTGAAAAAGGAAAATATCGATTGTTTAATCCAGAACATGATAATATAGAAGAATAGGTTTGCAGAATAATGTTTTATTTAGAGCCCTAATATATGTTAGGCGGCTGAATTGAGAGTGCTATGGCTGTAGTAATTCCAAATTTTGATTGGTATTCCAATATTAGTAATAAAGTCGGTGGACCTCCCCGTTGCCCATTCGCTACAGTATCGCGTTGTCCTCGTTATTATCAGAGCCTTTCCTTATTAAAAGCAACTGGTGCAACAAGCATTGCCCCAGAAGTAGATGAATCATTACTCCAAAAGTGGAAAAGATCCCCATTGTGGCCACTGATTGCGGAACAGGAAACTTCTGTGCTTGGTACAAATGAAGATCCGGCGCAGATAATATCAAACTTTTGCCCTGAGGTTTCATATGACAGATATGAAGTTTTCGCCACTTTCCTTTCGAGATATGCAGACGAGATAGATAGAAACGTTGCTCATAAGAGCCTTAACAAGCGAGGTACCAGTCGTAATGATTGGAGATGGCAGTGGGCTTCTATTCGTCCCCAACACTATTCGGAATGCCCATTTTACTCACTGCTCCAACGCACGGACGAAATTACAACAGCTCTAAAGAACATTGACGAGTTATTTGAAATTAAACCAGGAATGTTTGGTGTAAGTGTGAATGTCAAGAATCTTATAACTAAATTCTGTCTGTGGTGGCTTAAAAAACAGAAGATGAACGCCTAATATATGTTAGACATAAAAATAAAAAGGAGAAAATGATGGGATTCTTTGAAGTGCTCAGTGGGAGAGAAAAAGTATTGTCGTTTGAAATTATATTTAATGATGCCAGTCAAGTTGGTGTAAATGTAAATAAAAATGTTTCGATGGTGCCAACACCTGACTATATACGATTATGGGCTTGCTACGAAGCAAAAATTATTTATAACTTGGGCTACCCTAATAATGTAAGTGCGAATATGGCTGTGGGCTCAATAGCAAAAGTTGTAGAAAATGGTATAAATAAAAAAACCAATTGTTTTCAAAAAGCGAATTTAGATGATGTAATTCAATATGTCCCCAACATATCAAAAGGAAACATTAAATTTACAGGGGAATTTTATGCAAAAGGTTCACTAGAACGAACCATAAAAACATGGTTTCCTTTGCGTGGCACAGAACAACAAGTTGTCTATTCTGCTTTAGCTCTTATGCAATATGCAATTTCTATGAGTAGTGAGGATGAGGAATATCTAGATGTTTTTACAAAAACAGCTAGAAACATGATTGAACTTTATGAATCTGGAATGGGTGTGGGTATTGCCTCAGTAGTACAAGTTCCTAGTCTTGCTTATATGCGAGCAATAGGAGCTGCAGAATAAAAATAAAATATGCTTATGCAGTTGACTCAAGTAGAATTGCCGCAATTCATAGCTGGGCAAAGTGTTAGGTCGAGCAGCCACTGTAGACCAGCCAAGCTCGCCATTTCTTTTACCACAACGTGTTGTGTCGTTTTTACGGGAGTCAACTGCATATGCCAAAAATAAAAAAATGTCTAACAAGTCATTCCAGCGGACTTTTTCCGCCGCCTGCGGCGGCGTCAAAGCCGCTGAATTTTATGTTAGGCTGATAAAAATATTGAAAAGATCATGAATATAACTCACAGAACTCACTTTAACCCTTGTTTCTGGACCGCATTTTGGAATAAAGATTATTACGAAAAATATCAGAAAAATCCCAGCATTAAGAAAGATTGTAGAAAACAAATTGTTTATTCTTTGAATCTGAGAGCAGGTAATATTCTCGAAAGTAAAATAGAAAATGTGCACTTTGAAAAAGGACTTGGAACATCAGAAATTACTCTAGATAAAGCAAGAGATTATTGTAAAAGAGTTTTTCCAGAAAAATATGACGAATTGGATAAGTATCTCAAATCCCACCCTGATACACTCATTCTAGATTTTGAAAATGTTTTCTCGGCTATAGAAAATAGTCCTGCTTACCAGTCCCTAATCGATGTAATTCAGAAAGAAAAAATTAGCACGAGAAAAGAAAAGGCTAATATCGCTACTTTTATCGTACTGCATAATATGAGAAACCATTCAATTATTAATTCTATGATAGAAATATCAGATAAATTAGGCGAACATAGCTTTGAACATTTTATTTGGTTAAAGCATGCCTGGAGCAATCCAGACGTATTGTATCGTCTGGTATATCCACTGATTGAATCCCAATGGGTATTGTATAAAACTAAAGATCATACTTTCCCATTATGTGATTCACCAATAATGAGCAAAAATGGAAGTATAATGGTCGCTCTTTCTCCAAGAATGCTTTTAGAAATAAACATGAGAACTAAAACTGATCTTGAAAAATGGGCAGAGAAAGATTACGTGCCAAAATTTAAGCTAAATGAATTCAGAAGAAGAACAATATCTCACAGTTTTGTAGAAATTGTTTTTAACGAGAAGGAAACTTTAGAAGTCTGGCAAAGAATAAAAGAATATAAGCGAAGAGTTAAGTTACTTTCAAACCTTGATTCTTACAATGTTCTAATAAAAAAAGAAAGTGATAAGGAAATTTGGAAAATAAATGCTTTTGCAGGG
>JABXJU010000319.1 GCA_013375405.1 Candidatus Helarchaeota archaeon | reverse complement strand
TAACTGATTTAAACAACAAAAGGTTTCAACTTGTTAATTTTTTAATGGTTTCTTTAGCGATATCTCGGACTCCTGGGTCCTCATCATTAGATACTTCTTTAATTTTTGAAATGGTTATTTCTTTTTTATCGGGAAATTTGAGGATAATTTCGCCAAGGGCATAAACGGCGTAATATCTAACAAGCCATGCGTCATCTTGTAAAGAAGAAATTAAAGGATCTATCGCATCTTTAACCAATCCAGCAGAATTTTTCCCAATTGTTCCGATTGTATTCGCAGCAGAACCTCGTGCACCATCATGTTCATCCTTTGTTAATACTTCAATGAGGGATGGAACCGCGATTTTTAAAATATCTGGCATACAACTTCCGATTTTTCCGATTGCTTTTGTAATCGCTTCTCTTACCCATCCATCTGAATCAGATTTCATCTTATTCAGCATTTTATCTAAAGCTGTCTCTATGATCTTTTTTGATATAGATCCCGTTTCCCCCGATATTTTTCCTAATTCACCCAGAATCTGGGCAGCATATGATCGTACGGACCAATCAGCGTGATCTAATGCCTCTACTAGTATATCAATGGCAATATCATTTTTACCATCCGCTACTAAGCTTATTGCTTTTTTAACGGGATTCATTTCATTAGTCACAGATATCGCCTAACTAGGTTTGTGCCTTCTTAAATTTTTGACGAATTGTTTCTTATATGTTTCTATCAGTTTAAATAATTTTGTAATTCAATTAAACGAATATTTTTCAGTTCAAATTAATCTTGAAAACCATTTCTAAGCAATAAGTTCATTAACTTGTAGAATAGTCTCACTTATTTTCTTTTTATCGAGAGTTTGAAATCTTTTATTCAAACTAAAGACCACTAAAAGGCAATCCTCTTCTAAATTAGTAATATATATTGAGAAATTATGAGTATCGATCATAACACGCGTTATACCAGAGACTCCCATCCCATAAATTCCATTGAAAAATTTTAAGAATAATTGTTTCTGGCTCTCTGACATTGCGGATGCAAGAAATATTCCAGTGAATGAGAGGATAGCAGCTCCTGCAATATTTTCATTTTGAGTTAAATTCTCTAATAGAAGTTGCATTTGTTCGCGCTTATCTTTTTGGACGAATCGAACATCTCCAAATATGATTTCATCAATGACAGGTATAAAACTTTCAAAATATTCGATCTCACGTCTAACATCAGCCAAATCTTCAGGGGAATATTTCTCCAGGAAAATGGATTCAATCGTTTTAATTTTAAATTTCAAATCCAGCGGAGACATTGTTTTACTTGTTAGTGAAGTAAAAATAACATTCGCCTTTTCTGTAAAGAAGAATCGCAGATCCTGCATATCTATGATTTTTAAATCAGATTTGCCTACTTCTTTGGCAAATTTCATAATAGCATTCAAAAATCCCATGACTAGAAATGGTTCTGCTTGAAAATCCCCGAACGTTCGCCGAACATATGGCCTTCCAGATTTTTTATCGAAAATAAAAATTGCCTTAATGAGTTCTGATCGACTCAATATCTTGTCCCCCCCTGCATTATTTCACTCTTCTCGACTAAGGCCTTGGCTAATGCGAGGAAAGTGGCATCCACATTTACGCCGGATTTAGCACTAGTTTCTGAAAAGATTTCAATATGAAAATTTTCCGTGAAAAGTTTCCCAATTTCCCACGGTACCGCTCGACTCTCTTCTAAATCCATTTTATTTCCAAGTACGGCTACTTTTATATCAGAGCCAATAGTAACTCTAGCATCCTGCAGCCATCGGGGCAAATTTTCAAGGCTTCCGTTTCTTGTAATATCATAGACGAGGATTATTCCATTTGCAGCTTTATAGTAGAGATGTCGATAGGTTGCATGTTTTGATTGTCCTGCAATATCCCAAATAATTAATTTCACACTTTTATTCTCAAACCTCACTATTCGAGTCATAAACTGAACGCCAATTGTAGTTTTATAATCTGGATCAAAAGTATTATCGATAAATCTGCGGAGTAAACTAGTTTTCCCGACACCTCCATCACCTAACAATAAAATTTTGAATACGTATGGAATTTCTTCAGAAGTGTTCATATTCTTCGCCTTAATTATTCGTTCGCTAAAAAGAACAGTATATTAATCCAGATTATCTTTATTTATTTTGAATTTTCCAATATCTTCTCCATTTTCCTTATAATTATCATTTAGATTAATTTTTACCATTTTTTATTATATCTATCATTAATAATACTCTTATTATAAGTTACTCTATGGGGATCAAAATATCTGCCTATTTATTAATAAATATCTCAGGAATATAAATAAATAGCAGACAATTTATTGTAAGAGGTTTAAAAAGGAATTTAAAATTACTATTGAGCTGATTATGTCGTGAAATACGTTCAACCGGTCTATAGGCCACCATCGGAGGCGTATAGTCTTTTAATTCAAGCGACAATTGGATGTTCTCGCGCATCTTGTACCTTTTGTGCCTCTTGGCTCTTTAATAAAAAAAAGATTAAAGAATTTGCCATTCGTCCTATTGAAGAAATCGAAGCAGATCTCACTGAAGCACGAAAAATTCATGGAGAAAATGTTAAGAAGATTTTTTTCCTTGATAGCAACGCTATAATTATGAAAACAGAAGATCTTCGGGATCTTTGTGAGTTTACTTATTCTATTTTTCCACATCTTGAGAGGATTGGGGTCTATGGATGTGCAAAGGATATCTTAGAAAAATCAATTGATGAATTGAAATTGTTGAAGAAAGCAGGACTTGGAATTATTTATATGGGACTCGAATCGGGAGATGATGAAACTTTAAAATTTGTGCATAAAGGTGTTACAAGTGCAGAACAAATTAAAGCAGGCCAAATGATAATGCAGAGTGAAATTCCACTATCTGTTACCATTATTCTTGGGTTAGGAGGGAAAAAGAGATGGTGTGAACATGCAAAATTAACAGGATCTGCCTGTAGCCAAATAAATCCCACCTATTTAGGGGCGCTGACGCTCATGTTAGTGCCTGGAACCCTACTTCATCAACAAGCTCAAGGAGGGGAATTTGAATTACTTACACCCCATGATATTTTAGGAGAAATGAAGCTTCTTGTAGAAAATCTCGATTTAAATGGCTGTATTTTCAGAAGCAACCATGCATCAAATTATCTTGCCATTGGAGGAGTTCTGTCTCAAGAAAAAAAAAAGGTTTTACAGACCATTCAATTGGGTTTAGACCAGAAAATTGGATTACGCCCCGATTTCTTGCGGGGGCTATAATTATTTCAATTCCTTATATTTTTCAATAATTTTGGGTAATATCTCACCGATTTTTCCATTGAGTACAATATCTGCAAGATAATCTTTGTCAGTTTCTTCTAAATTTAGTAGAATCAGATTTGCCCCACCATTTAATTAGAATAAGCTTTTTCTTATGGGAGGGTGAAGGTTCATGCATCTACTATATGCCCTCCTCACTTATACACGCAATGCGAGATGAGGCACGCGTAATATTCTCGCTTTTTGTGGGATAGAGCTTGGATCGACGCCAAGCTGCCCCATGAGCCCGGCGAATACTCAAACAGCCCTGTAAAAGGTGCAACCTCCCCGTAGGTCTGAGACACCGGCTCCTT
>JABXJU010000318.1 GCA_013375405.1 Candidatus Helarchaeota archaeon | reverse complement strand
AAGAAAAACTACAGGAAATTTAAGCAGAACTAAAAAACTCAATAATAACTCTCAAAGTTCAGACTGGGAAAAAAAAAAGGATTTAGGATGACTGTTTACGTCCTGCAAGTTTGAAAATACCACCTAAGAGCCCAATAATGGTTATCACTAATATAATTAAATTGATCATACCGGTTATTATTGTACCGGTGGGATCACCAATAATAGCAAGGACAATTATAGACCACACAGCGATATATATTATGTAAATTTGGCTTATAATCGATTTTACTATTTGAATTCCACCGATAAGTCCGTTGGGACCTTTTTTTATCCCAAGGATGCCGAGAATCATTCCCCCTACACCCATAACTAATAGAAGAATGTAGTATGTTTGATAGGTAGAGAGAAAGACCGGTCCAATGGGCCCCGCCAACGCAAGAAAAAAATCTTTCAATACGACGATCATAATGACAAACATCATCGCAAGACCTGTTAGTATTGTGTCACCTATTAAAATCAATTTATTTCCTGATTTATTAGAATCCATTTCATCACCTTATTTTGATTTGACAAAGAAAGGTATAGGGAAGGATGTAAACTTGTTTGTATTTATAGCTTCTTTTAATCTGATTTGAGTCTATGAAAAAATGGAACTGAAAGTTGAATTTTTATGACAGCTGCGGGGTAGTCGGGATTTTTATAATTTTTTACAAAAATAATCGATAAACCCAACCATATTTTCAGTTTTAGTCACGTTGAATCCGTGGATTTTTAATTGTATTTCCCAATATTTTTTAGATTTAAAAACAAGGGCAAAAATTCCGGTGAACAAAATTAATTTTAGGGACCTTCTATTCCATTCGCCAAAGTAAAGCAGGCCATCGTCTTTTAAAACCCGGTAAATTTCAGAATATGCTTTGGCTTTATCGGCATCATCATGAACTTCGTGCATTACTGATCCAACACTTACAATATCAAACGTTTGTTCATCAAAAGGGATATCAGTAATTGAACCGACACGGAACTCGGTGATATCCGCAACTCCTTCAAGCTCTGCATTCTTTTGCACACGTTGGAGTGAACTTCCAGAAATTGCGACTGAATCATAGATATCGATTCCTGTGAGGAATCCACCTTCTGGGAGTTGTTTCGCCATTTGAATCGCATGACGCCCGGTTCCACACCCACAATCGAGTATTTTGGGGGTGGAACATTCCTTTAGAAAAGAATATTCAACCTTAATATATGGTACCCAAAGATTCATCATCGTTAACCCTACAGCGGGCCATAGAAAGACTAAACTCAATGTCATACCGACAATCCAGAGAATTATATTGATAGGAGAGCTAAGAAAAAATCCTAGAATAAATAATATTAACCCAATTCCCCCGAGTATTCCGATCACTAAAATAATATTGCCGACATACCAGCCATATTTAGGGTTTTCATCTTTATTTTGATTTTTCAAATCTTCAAACCTCCGTATCTTAACTTAATCGTCCTTTTTGGATTCATCCTTAAGACCATTTACGGCACCTAAGATTTTCAACGTAAGATCTTTCATAATATCTGCTTTCACGATAGCAATGCCCTTCTTAATATCACCGACAACCAGAACTTGATCCCCAGGTTTGATGTCAAACTGTTCTCGCGCTTCTTTTGGAATCACAATTTGCCCGCGTTCTCCAACTTTAACCATACCATAAACAAATTTTCCTTTCGTTAATTCAGTCATTTTCATCCTACCAATCATATTTTTCATATTGATCATATCTTTTATACTATAAAAAATTTTTGAAAATTAGAAAATCACGAATATTTTACCAAAATAGCAACATGAATTAAACCAACATGTTGAAAATTGTCTGAATAACTACAATTCAAACGCAATGGCAGTTATAGTGCTTCATATGCTGTATATAGGGCTTCGAGAAACCGTTCTGAGCGGATATCCCCCTGAATCCCCATCATCATTTTATTCATGGCGAAGCCACAGCTCACTTTAGCATCCAGATCTATAAAAGATATTGAACCACCAAATCCGCCCCAATAGAGAGAGCGTGGATTAGGAAGTGGCACAGTCTCGCTTGGGAGTCCGAACCCTAATCCAAAACGTACTGGGAGTCTAAGGATCTTATCCTTACCATAACATTGTTCTTCTAAAGCTTGGTCGATTGTAGATGCTGAAAGTAAGCGCAGACCATCAAGTTTGCCGCCACAGGCTAGTGCAGCCCCTATTCGAGCGATAGACCGTGCATTACCATGCCCATTCGCGGCAGGAATCTCAGCTCCACGCCAAGCTCGTGATTTAATTTCTTCAACAAAAGCTTTTATATTTACCTGCCCCTTAGGCTTGCTAAAAACTTTTAGCGTAGGGTGCCAGAAGAATAATTTTCGAATTACTCGGTTGGATATTAATTTGAACACAAACGGCAATTTGAAAGGAATTAAATCCGCTATGCGCGCATCATGTTTTTCGGGTACACCGATATAAAAATCTGCGTTTAACGGTTTAGCCACCTCCTCTTGGAAAAAGGTACCGATGGTTTTCCCAGTAATGCGTCGGACCAACTCCCCCAGGAGGTAGCCAAAGGTGATAGCATGGTATCCGCTTCTCGTTCCAGGGGTCCACCACGGCTTCTGAGCGGCGAGCATAGTAACACAGAAATCCCAATCGTAAAGCCCTTCCAATGGAAATTGCTTATTGAAGCCAGGTAGTCCCGCGGTGTGGCTCAGAAGATACCGAACTGGCAATTCCTCCTTGCCACCCTGTGCGAATTCGGGCCAATACTTAGCTACAGGGGCATCGAGGTCGAGAAGTCCGCGATCAACTAGCATGAGTGTGCAGATGGAGGTCATAACTTTAGTTGTTGAGAAAACATTAACTATCGTATCCTGTTCCCATGGGCGAGTTTCAGCGGCATCGGCATATCCCGCCCAGAGGTCAATAACAAATTCGCCCTCTAAGGTTACCGCAAGCGAGGCACCCACATCATAACCTAGTTTAAAATTTTCCGTAAAAACTTCTTTTACGTTCTCAAATCGTTCGTCACAATGTCCATGGATTTCAATTGTGTTTGACATGGTGGATCATCTGCTATCTAAAAATCTAACTTATAGGTTCTCATCTTCCATACGAAAGATTGACTAACTTTAAAAATATTATTTTTCTAAAGTCAAAAATTATGGTTCAGAACTAGGCAAAGCAAATTTAAATATTCTTCGTAGATCTTCTTCAAAGACTTGAAAGCCACTCACTTCCCCTGTCCAAGCGGTTAAGTCAGCTTCATACTTTGTTATAAATAACGAAAGGGCATATCTGAGAGGTCGGCGAAGCACATCATTAACTTGATCAGCGACTATCACTGCAGTTAGTTCATGTTCAATATCATGTTCTAATAAGAACCCTCTATCTCCATGAAAGAGGCGCGTGGGAGGATTTTCAGCTTCTAGTATTTCTTGAAGGAGCATCATGACCCCTCCCAGTCCTGCTGCAGCTAAAAGAAAAGGTTTGCCTTTACGCTCTCCTATGGTCAGATAGGGTATTTTGTTAGTGGTATTTATGAGCATGATTGCACTAATTCTTGTATTGGATAAAAAGAAACTGTTTGGATCTTTAATATATATAATTGCCATTATTGCAGTTCCGATTAAGA
>JABXJU010000317.1 GCA_013375405.1 Candidatus Helarchaeota archaeon | reverse complement strand
GTTTCCTTTCCTCAAAGTATCATCCTCCTTTCCTTTTTGGGGAGCTGTCATTGCCTTGGGGGTTGGTTACCCCGCCGCTCTCACGGGGGCTGATCCCCGGGTTAGTCCCCCGGCGGGGCTTTGAGCCCCGCGTAGACTGTGCCGCCTCCGTGGCCTCCCTGAACTCCCTCAGCATCCGCCGCTCCTCCCTGATCTTCTCGAGGCATGCCTCCCTTGCGAAGGCACCGCGACTCGGCCAGTAGCCCAACTCCTCGATGAGACTGTCTATTGCCTTTGCTATGCCTATGGGCAGAGAGACGGTTACGTACTTAGATCTCTCCCCGCCCATAGTACCACCTCGGACGACCCCAATCTATTGTACACATACAGTATTACTATTATATATCATTATCCATAACTGGAAATTAAGCATGTAAATCAAGTAAACATATATAAGAGAAGCCACTCAACCGCAGCTATTTAGAAAAACGTGAAACAGTAAAGCTTTGTGGAACGGAGTTAGGCCTAGAAGCCTTGTCGATTGGGGTCGTCCAAGGCTCAGCTCTCCGTTCCACACGCTTTCATGCTATCCTATATTTTTAAGGATTGCGGGGATCAGCTTTCCATCGAATCTCGTCATGTGTCTCGCGAGCTAATGTCAAACAAATTATTCTAATCAGAATCAATATCCCCTACAACTAATGATATATATCTATCTAGGAGCCTACGGACTGCCGCCACCACGAACTCTTCCCTGCATCGGAAGCCGAGAACCTCCAGAATCTCGTCGATCCTATCAACCATCTCGGCGGGGAGAGCTATCTCCAGCTCAATTTCCTTCAAGCGTCAGCCCCCTTTATTTTCATCTTTAACCTACGATAGGCGATCTATGATGATTAAATCAATATTTATAAAAATTATGAATTGAAACTATAGTCTACTAATCTACATTCTCACGTGCAAGATCTTTCCTTTTTTTACATTCGCGTGCGCGTAACATTTAACAAATTTATCATGCAGAACTTTTACTATACTAATATAGTATTCGTATATTAAGAAAATTTTATATTATAGAACAACATTGTAAAATGCAATATATGTCTAAGAAAAAATGGAAATATGTTAACATCCCCAAAGCAATGTGGGAACAAATCGAAAAACTGATCAAAGAAAACCCCCACTTAGGTTATAAGAGCGTGGCGGACTTTGTTACATCGGCCGTGAGGGCTCAAATGGACTATAGATCGAATTTATCCGAATTAAGGCGAGAAGTGCAGGCACTGCGTCAGGAATCTTGATATTTAGTTTCTTAAAGTTCATATTCCTCATCTATAAAAAGAACCTATAGTACGCTACCAGAGCTGTTTTGTACGCGCCTCAAATGACTGAAGGAATAATCTTTAATGATAGGCGATCATCCAGAAAAGAAGATATGCACACTTTTCCACCGGGTTTCAAACATGAAGTGTGAAGATTTGTGTGGTCTTCAAAAATTTTTTCGGGGCTTTTTCCCCGCGCGCACATGTGTGTCTTCGTCTTCTCATTTTTCTTCTGAACCTTTCAAATTGCGCGCGCACTGCGCTCGAGAAAAACGCGCAAGCGAAGAGAGAAAGCATGATTCCTCTTGATTTAATTTTATTTTTTCCTCCATAAAAAATTATTGTGAAAAAACGTTTAAAAGGTTATATACATCGCGTGCGAAGAAGTAGGAACTTGTGTACACCCGTGTTTGAATTATGCATATAATTAATCAAGTCGTTATTATTCACGTATGCACATAACTGTTAGAGTGATATAAATCTGCGCACGCAAAATATAGTAAGGGAATTCTAGGATAATTTTTTACTATTTAACCCCAAAAGAAATAAAATTGTTAAATGCATAAATCTATACAAGTGTGATTTATCGCTTTCGCATTTCATTTTATATTTTCTTCCATATAATTAGCAATAGAAATCGATCTTTTATCGCCCTGCAATCTTAACCATTCTAAAATTTGAATTCTTTTTTCTTCTTGTAATTCGAGCAAAGTTATAAATTCTGATTTTCTATTAATACTTTCATTTTCTATAATTGATAAAGCATATTCTATGGTATCAATCGCAATACTTCTCATAGTATAATAATCACTCTTTGTAGCTACATAAAGTTCACTACCATGTATAATCTTTGATCTAAGTTCGTATATGTACAATATTCTTGCTGGATGAATGAATGGAGCATCTAAAAATGTATTTAACAGGAGCATGCGATAAGCTAATGCTTCGCCTTTTTTAATATCGGATATTGTGGTTAGTATTGATTCCAAAGCAGTTGAAAGATAAATAATTCTAATATCAAGATCTTTTTCTTCTAATGCTCTCCCAACCCATGTCAATGCATTGTTGAATGATTTTTTGATGCTTGGATGAATTTTATTTTCTGTAATAATTATTTTTATTTTATCAAGAAACTCTAATAAATCCTCTTCGAGTTTATCTCCAAATTCTAAATTAATTGGTACGTGTGGTCTCTTCCAACTAAACTTTACTGTATCGTTTTTATCGACTAATTTTGATGCGGCCCATGCATCTTGATGATAAAGAAATTGCCAGTCATGTAATAACCTCGACTTTGCTAGGGATACTTTTAAAACTTTTATTAAGAAATATGCTTTTTCTCGTGCTCTGTCACATACTAAACTCCTATTATTGCCTTCCTCTTTAATTACTAAGCAGGATTTATCTAAAAATTTTTTATATATAACTTCACGTATGCGATTAGTAATTCCCCATTCTTCAAGTGTTTTTTCATCAAATTTTTTAATGTAATAATCTCCTAACTTTATAACTTTATCATATAAATCGATATTTAGTACAGGAATCAAAATTTCATATTCTTCTATTGTTTTTTTATATTAGTTATGAATTCTTCAATTCTTTCTTTAACTTTACTAAAATCTGTAAATTTTGATCTTTGTAATATTATTTCACAAGTTAAATGCCATAATTCTTCATCTAATTCTCTATCTCTCATATATTCTAAAGAGCGTTCTTATCTCATATTATTAAAAGCCCTTTCAAATAGATCATAATATTTTCCATAAATAAATACCCCATTTTGCTCTTCTTTAATATCTATTGGTTTAATTCTACTCATATGACTTAAATCTCTTTTTGGATCGTATTTATCTCTAGGATAATCTAAGTATAGAGCCCCGCACAATTTGCCAATAGAATCTAACGTATTTTTTCCAACGCCCATGTACTTCAACCCTATTTCCTACGTGTATGTATTCTTGAGATAAATTAATATTATTTGCGCTAGCCAACTATTTTGGAAAAGTTCAGGAATTGCGCACGCGCGCGAAAAAAATCATATAGGAAAGAAATTTACTCGCGCGAGCGTGTACATCAAGGAAACCCTTGAAGGGATTATCTCCTCGTCCACCGCCCTATAGGTCCTTCGCCATGATGATGTTGTCGATATAGGCGCCATCCTTGAGAATCGCCTTCGGCACGCAGCCAACGACCCTGTATCCAACCTTCTCGTATACGTGGCGGGCCCTGCTGTTTGTGGCGAAGACTTCGAGCGTCAAAAGCTCCAGCCCCAGCCGCCTCGCATGTGTTTCCGCCTCTTTCATCAGCTCTGTCCCTATACCGATGTCACGGTAGCCATCG
>JABXJU010000316.1 GCA_013375405.1 Candidatus Helarchaeota archaeon | reverse complement strand
CTGTGAATGTCATTATTTTTCATTTTTCTATTCCTATAATTTTATGAAAAATAATTGTGTTTGTTTGTTTTTGACATTTATAACATTTATTACAATTGTTATAAAAATAACATATAAAAAAATATTGATATATCATTCATTTACTTTAAAGCAAAGTGGAACGACCCCAACCGAGAGAGATAACATTTTCAGGCGTGACCTTTTTATCAATCGGAAATTCAAAATTAACATCTAAAAAAACCCCTTTAATTATTTCTTCAAAGGAAAGATTGATATCCTCGGGATATATAAATCGAGCTTTATCTGGGTAAATAAAATCAAATTTTTCCAGTTCATAAGTAATTTTTTTCGTCAAATCAGGAGGTTTACATACCAATGTAGTAGCAGGATTAGGAATTCCTCCTTTTCTAGATGAGATTAAATGTTCATAGAACTCGGGCGATTGATCTAGCGCATGTTCCAACGTGTTAGGTTCCCAAGGTTGAATCGCCAAATTCGAATTAGTTGTCAGACCAGAGATTCGGCGAATAAATTTACTTCGTGGTAACATTAACAAGGTGGAAAACAATGGAGGCCAAGGATAATAAAGAAAATAGTGATCAGGAAGTTTATATATTCGTTTAGCATTCACACCATCCCACACTTGTCCCCATGATTCGATGTTTGACGCAATCAGTGTCAAATTACAAACCGATGTTATCCAACATAAACAAACGGTCATAGATGATGTCGCCCACTGCGGAGCACGCTCAGTTCTGATATCTTTTAACATATCGATGATATTCTTCCCTGTTTGCACTAGATTTTTACTTTTTTTGTTCACATCTCTTAATTTAAATCCATACTTTAAATGTCGGCGTTCCAGGATTTCATCCTCGGGACCTGCCGTCCACCAATCGACCGGAATTCCATCCTCCGTGTGCGCGTTAAATATATAGCATGTTTCGTTATTTATATCGTTAATGCCATAAAAACATACATCGCTCGATTCTCCATATAATAATTTCATGGTTCCTTGTTCAAGATCTGTCCTCATCGCTGCGATGGGTGGATACATCATATATGAGCAAGTCTGCTCTGGATTCTTAAGTTTCCCGCGGATTGTTTCTTTTGAAGTTAATATTGTCTCATCCATTCGCGATTTTAAGAAAGTATAGAGCAAATCTATATAGAATGGGAGAAATTCATCCCTATAATGGTCATATCCGAATTTTTTAATCAATAAATATAATTCTCTAGAAAGTGGAATGTAGGGTTTTGAAATCACATCATCGGGTATATCTCCCCAAGAGGTTATCTTTTTTGTTATAGTTATTCTCTCTCCATTAATAGTCTAATTCCGGGCTAAAAGGATATTGATAAGATCAATTCATCTAACTAACTTGACGGTCAGTTTCTGGCCAATGTTTTTCTCGTAATTTCCGCTTCAAGATCTTACCTTGCGCCGACTTTGGTAGGCTACGCTTAAATTCCACTGATTTAGGGGCCTTATATTTTGCAATATTTTCTTTGCAAAAGTCTATCATATCCTGTTCGGTTATATCTTTCCCCTTCTTATACCCACGTTTTAATACAACGACCGCATGGACTGCCTCTCCCCACTTTTCATGAGGCACCGCTATTATTGCACATTCGAGCACTGCTGGATGTTGATATATGATATCTTCGACCTCTTTTGAAAAAACATTTTCACTTCCCGACTTAATCATGTCTTTGCTTCGATCCACAATGAAGAGATAATCATCCTTATCCAAATAACCCATATCTCCCGTGTGTAACCAGCCACCCCTCATCGCTTCTTTGGTCTTCTCTGGAAGATTCCAATACCCAAGCATTATGCCATCTCCTCGGACTACGATTTCGCCGACTTGTCCCTTTGACAACTCATTATCCTTCTCATCTACAATTTTTAGAGTGACACCCACCATTGGACGTCCTGCCGATAGAAGAAGATATTCATTTTCAGGTTTTTGAAGCGCAAAATTATGATCTCTGGGCGTAAGCCATGCAATAACTGGCGAGAATTCAGATAAACCATAACCTCCCTGAAATTTAATACCAGGAAAAAGTTCTATTGCCTTCTTTAGAACTGCAGAATGCATGGGAGCTGCCCCATACACAATTGCTTTTAAGCTACTCAAATTATGTGATTTAATGAGGTCATCCTGCTGCACAAATAAATTCAACATGGTAGGTACAAAACATAGTGACGTGGCTTTCTCCGTCTCAGCTATTTTAAGCATTTCTGAAATGTTAAACGTATCCATCGTTAGCACGGTTGCTTCCGCAAGCGAGCATGTAATCACACCCAATGTTGCAGCCAAATGAAAGATAGGTAAGGGCAAAAGAATTCGATCTCCTTTATCGGTGGTTGTATTTTCTCCAATACCCGTGGCGATTGATAATAAAGCGCTTTGGATTACCCCAAAATGCGACAACATAACTCCTTTCGGATTCCCTGTAGTGCCACCTGTATAAGATAAGAAGCAACATTCTCTATTATTTATATCCGCTTGAGGGGGTGCGGTCGAATACCCCGTCGCTAGCTCCTCGAAATCCTTGGCAAATTCCGATTTGAAATTATTCTGTTCTTGATCAAAGCAGTAAAAATCTTTTAAACATTTACATTCATCCATTTCCTTGAGGACTTTCACAATTGGCTCGAAAATACTGCTGTAAATTAAAATCTTCGGACTACAATCATTAATAATATAGGCTAATTCCCGCTTACTCAACATTGTATTAAGGGGAACCGAAATAACACCCGACTTGCCTATCCCAAAATAACAATTACAGATCGCATCGCTATTTGCCATCAAAAGTGCAACACGATCACCCTTTCCGAGCCCTAATTCGAGAATACCGTTCGCGATAGAATTCGCCCGGTCATCAAACTCTTTCCATGTGATATGTTTATCCCTAAACACAATGGCTTCTAAATCTGGGGAATGCCGCGCATTCCGTTCCGAAATATCACATAACCGCATTTCACATTCCTCTTCAAATAATTCCTAAATAACACTCCATTCAGTAATTATAATTTTGTTGTTAAACTTTATAAATGTTAGAAATGTAATAAATGTCAAATGGAAATTTTTCAATTTTTTAAAAAAAATATTCCAATCTAAAGTAGATAAATTATTGTTAATAAGTGATGTAACGCAATATTAACTGCAAGAGCGAAATGGTAGGAGAAAAAGATGCCTAGTTCAAAAAATAACTCCGAAAAATCCATGACCTTTTATTTAAGAATTGACACTGAAATATATGATATAATAAAAAATATCGCCGAAAAACGACGTGTTAAAATTTTACAAGTAATTAGGGAATACTTATCATTAGCGAAAATACTTGAAACCGATGGTTGGGGGGTATATAAATCATCTAAACTCGAACATCGCCTTTTCTTAATGCATGCGAATGTATTTAGGGACTTAGTCGAACAATTAGATCTATCGGTTCCACAAGCAACGGAACTGAGAATGAAGATCATAGAAAATGTTTTAAATACACTTAATGAAATTTTCCAGATATATGAAATCAAAAAAGTGGAAGAAAAACTCGAATTCATGGCAACGTATGGCTTATTACGATTTCAAATTACTCGAATCCCAAAATCGAAAAAAACAATGGTGATGATTGATGATG
>JABXJU010000062.1 GCA_013375405.1 Candidatus Helarchaeota archaeon | reverse complement strand
GAGTATAAGGTAGAACTGCTTCTTTCTATCCCCATAGAGGTCGCCTTATACTTCCTTTCATCAATTAAATCCCATGCAGGAAAGGGTAATGCATCTAAATCACGAATCAAAGGTCTTGGTTCGTTTTCAACTATCCTTGTTTTACCATTATTTCCTTTTTTCCAAACTAAACCTTTAATACTTTCAAGATCTCTACGTCTCTCAATACGTTCCGCTAGTTCTACTATTATTTCTTCGCCCTCCCCTACCACAACCATATCGATGCTGGGATGGCTTACTGTTTGAACTGGGAGCAAGGACGCATGCACCCCGCCAAAACACACAGGAACTTCTAAGCGCTCGCGAAAGATTTTCGAGAGATGTAAGGCATCAAGAATCATTGGCCCGGTAAAGGCGGTAACCCCAATTAACTCTGGTTCAAACTTTAGACAATCTTTTATACCATTCTCAACATTATGGTCAAACAATTTGATTTTATGACCGTTCTCCCTCAGGACAGATGCCAAAGATAATAACCCTAATGGCGCTTGGGCTTGTATTGAAATGCCTTTATGGTATTTTCGTGTAATTGGATTGACTAATAGTATTTTCATTTTATCTTGACTCAAATTAGGAATTCATTTCGTTTTAAATCGATTTGTCGGACGGTCACAGACATGTAAACACCGCCCGCAATAATCATAATAATCCACAGCGACCTGTTGGAGTCTAACATAAAGGAATTTTGGAAGGTTACGAATTATTGCTTTTACAAAGCGCTTTAAAAAGCCAAATTGGGATAGTTCACCTTTTTTCTTTGGTAAGGGTATGTCTGAATAGCCTCCAGTTGAAGGGCCTAATCCTAACAAGTTATAGAAACACCGAAGCTGATAAAGAGTGACATACTCATATGTCTTATCACCGATCGTGCAAGTTAATAGCTGGGATTCATCGAGACAATTGCCAGGACATGCTTCGATGCATTTCTTGCAGCGATCACATAAAGAAGGCCCATCATACATAGGATCCGGGGAAAATGGGGCTTCAGTTATTATTGAACAAAACCGTACCCTATTCCCAAATTGAGGGGTAAGAACTAGACGATTATAGCCGAATTCCCCCAAACCAGCTGCAACTGCGGCATGTCGATGGGAAAATTCGCCCATTTGCTTTATGTGGTCCATATCTTTCGCATGCCCCGTTGGCACAATTGGAAAACATCGGTGTCCTGCTTGCTCTACTAACTTGGCAATATGAAAGCACGCCCGCCCTAATTCCTTGTTGATTAAGGCATATCCATAGTATTGGTATGATGATGGGGTTTTTGTCCAGTTCTCCACTATGCCATCTGGGAAATGGCACCCAACGACAATGACCGAGCGCGCAGATGGTAGATAATCGGTAGCTCGAAAGCGCTTTGGAGTATTTTTTAACCGCGATAGGTCCGTAATTCCAACGAAATCCATTCCGATCTCATACCCTTTCTGTTTCACCTTTGTTTTTAATGCCTCCAAATCAATTCACTCTACATAATTAATTTTCGGTTTATTTCTTGGGAGTAATTTTTTGAAGTTGGTAGCTTTTTTACCCACAGCAAGAGCATATAATGCCCTGTTACCCTTGGGGAGTTCAATCAACTTTCTGACTTTCCTAGTTGTTGCTATAGTCCATATTAAAATTCCCAGGGAACATGTACCAAGATCCATTGATTCAGCCATCAGCATTATATACGCTGCCGAGAGACACGCGTTTTCTAAGGCAGCTGAAAAGCCTGCCGATTTCTTTTTTGCGCTGATGACTATTAATGCAGGAGCATCCCAGAATATTCGGTCTCTCCCGCCCTTTTCCATGTCCCTGATTAGATCTTTCATTGAACCCAACATGGAGAGGATCACATCGGATGAAGTTTTAGGTAAGAATTTTTTAACCATTTCAGCGGCAGTAGCGGGATCTTCTGGAATAGCTTTCACAAGCAGTGAAGCCTCATCAAGCATTGTTTTTTTAATTTCCTGTACCATTTCACCCGTGATGACCGTGAATTCAGACGTTTGGTCATTATGAGCACTTGGAGCATAACGGGCTGCGTCGATTAATACGTCTAAATCCTTTTTTTCGACTGGTTCTGGTTTAAAGAGACGAGTTGATCTTCTAGCACGCATAAAATTCAGAATAGTTTCAGGATCAATAGTATGTTCTGGAATTGGAATAATATCAGAATCATCAGTGTAACTTGGTATATTTATTGCATCTTCTGGGCAAACGCCGAGACAGTGAGCACATCTGATACACCGCACATCAGCATCGCTTGCCACCATGAGTGTATTATTTTTTTCATACAACGTGGAAGATGGACAGGTTCTCGAACATTCGAAACATTCTATGCATTTATCCTGGTCAATTACAACGGGACTCGTTTCGTTCATTTTCATTTCATCTGTTTAATTGATAAATTGATAAAGGAAACTCTCAACATAAAAGTTTTTTTTATGAGAGTTTCTAAAGTAGAATGGGTGTCAAAATGTTTGGATTGAATGGTAAAATTGCCCGAATAAATCTAACAACGAAAAAAGGATCTATTGAAAATCTAAAGGAGGATATCATCAAAAAATATCTAGGTGGATTGGGGATAGCTCTACGCATTTTCTACGATGAAGTTCCTCCGGAAGTTCAACCGCTTGATCCTGAGAATAAATTAATCTTTATGATAGGCCCTCTGACTAGTTTGGTAACTTCGAGCACTCGGCATGTTATAATAGGAAAAAGTCCGTTATCGGGAATATTGGGAGAGTCCTATAGTGGAGGGTATTGGAGCTATGAATTGAGAAAAACAGGTTTAGATGGAATTGTAATTGAAGGGAAAGCCGCCGAGCCTGTTTACATTTGGATTGACAATGGGCAAATTGAAATTAAAGAGGCTCGAGAGATTTGGGAATTAGATACAGTAGACACTCAAACGAAGCTTAAAGAGATTTTAGGTGACGATAAGATACGAACTGCGTGCATTGGGCAAGCTGGAATAAATCTGGTAAAGTATGCATGTATTATGAATGAGCGAAATGCGGCAGGACGGTGTGGATTAGGTGCAGTCATGGGATCTAAAAATTTAAAAGCAATAGCAATCCGAGGAAAACATAATATAAAAGAATTAGTAGCCAACAAAGAAGAATTTAAAGAATTGGCACAGGAAGCCATTAAAAACTTATCTGAACATTTTTATGTTAAATCCATTTTCGGTCCCGTTGGGACCGCCGGAAATATGGAAGTAATAAATCATATGGGTGATGTACCACATGGATATTGGAAAGTTGGAGCTTGGAAACATGATAAAGTATTTAAAGGTCGCAGATGGAAAAAAATGCTCGCAAAACATGAGTCATGCTATAATTGCAGAGTTAGGTGTAAAAAAGTCTGTGAACTGAAGGATGCTGAGGGAAACGTTCTATATTATGGAGACGGTCCTGAATATGAAACTGTCGCGGGGTTTGGACCACTTTTATTAAACGATGATTTTTTAACTATCTTTAAGGCAAATGAGCTATGTAATCGCTATGGACTGGATACAATTTCTTGTAGTGAAACCATCGGGTGGGCGATGGAATGCTGGGAAAAAGGTATTCTCACCGAGAAAGAAGCGGAGGGACTTGTGCTGGATTGGGGTAATAAAGATACTATCTTGCGATTGATCGAGAGAATAACACTACGGCAAGGCATCGGCAATATTCTCGCGGAAGGCGTTGATCGAGCAGCAAAAGAAATAGGAAAAAATTCAGCCGAGTTTGCAGTAACAGTCAAAGGAGTAGAAGTGGCACATCATGATCCCCGGGCATTTCATTCGATGGCACTGACTTATGCGATCAGTACTCATGGTGCGAATCATAATGATGCTTTTACCGTTTTATTGTCATCGCTTCCTCGCCCAGAATTAGGACTTAATGAGCGCATACCCCCAGATTCGAATGATCCTGAACTCAATTCAAAGGCAGTAAAAATGATGCAAGATTTCATAGCAGCAACAAATTCGCTTATTATGTGCTCTTTAATTGATGGAGTTTTTCCTCCAGAATTTCTCCTCAAAATAATTAAAGCCATTACAGGATTGACCTTTACTCAAGATGAATTACTTACCATTGGGGAACGAATTTTTAATTTGAAACGGATGTATGGGGTGCGCTGCGGGATTTCCAAGAAAGATGATACGCTTCCAACACGACTCGCCCAAGAACCACTCCCTGATGGGGGAGCCACTGGAAGAGTTCCTGATCTTGAAAAAATGTTGGTGGCTTATTACAAGCTCCGTGGGTGGTCAGGGGATGGCATCCCGACCGATGAAACCATCAAACGCTTAGAGTTAATTGTTGATTAGATGTAATAATATCCGACTATGAAGAATAGGAAATGATTTATATGAGTAAAAAAATGAAGCAAAACATTTTATTTATAATGTCCGATCAGCATAGAGCTGATCATATGAGTTGTGCGGGAAATTCCGATGTAAAAACTCCGAATCTTGATTCTTTAGAAAGCCAAGGGCTAAGATTTACTAATGCTTTTTGTGCAAATCCGATGTGTATGCCTAACAGAGCGACGATATTCACGGGTCTTTATCCAAATGCTCATGGGGTTCGTTCTAATGGTATTAACCTTTCGGCAGATTTTCCAACTTTTGTTGATACATTAAGAGGCAGAGGTTATATTACTTCAAGTATCGGAAAGCTACATTTGCAGTTTTTTACGCCTCCCTTTAAAAGAAAGGATAAATCAGCTGAAGCAATTTTTGCCTGGCTTAATGAAAAAACCGCAAAGAGTATGAGAGATAATTTTCCTAAACCATATTATGGTCTTGATCATGTGGAAATAGTGTGTGGACATGGGGATGTGTGTACAGGGCACTACACAGATTGGTTGGAGGAGCGTGCTCCAGAATATGTTGAATATATTAAAGAACGCTTTAACGATTTTTTTGGTGTTCCGTTTTATGAAACTGATATGCCAGAAGAGGTTTATAACACAACATATGTGGAAGAGAGAACCATTAATTTTCTTGAAAAATATGCTAAAGGTGATTTTGGAGATAAACCATTCTTTTTATATTGTTCTTTTCCAGATCCTCATCATCCTGTGTGTCCTCCTGGAAAATATAAGACTATGTATCCTCCTAATGATATCACTTTACCAGAAAGCTTTTTTCATAGAGATGAGTTAAAGAACCATCCATATATTGGTCCAGCTTGGAGAAATCCGGTTTTTAGAGGAGCATTACTTCGCTATTCTACCGAGGAGGAGGTGAGAAATTTCCTTGCTGGTACTTACGGGATGATTTCTATGATGGATCATAGTATTGGTAAAATCTTAGCTTCTTTAAAGGCACTAGGGTTATCCGAGAATACGATTGTTATATATACAAGCGATCACGGAGATTTTTGCGGTGATCATGGAATGATTCTTAAAGGACCTTCACCCTTTAATGGAATATTGCAAGTTCCTATGATTTGGAAGGTGCCAGGTGTAACTAAACCTGCTATTACGGATGCCTTAATGAGCTCTATTGACATACCAACGACAATATTAAAATTGTTAGGAATTAGAAAAAGATTCTTTCCTCCAGAAATGCAGGGGTATGATATTTCACCTGTGTTAATTGACCCTAATGTAGAAGTAAGAGATTCGTGCCTAATTGAACACGATGAAGATTATCGTGATCATCATCTAAGGTTGAGACATCTTGTAACAAAAGAGTATAAAATTACTCTCTATCAAAATCTGGAAGATTATGGGGACATTTACGATCGAAAAAATGATCCTAACGAATTGAATAATTTATGGAGTAAAGATAAAGAGCTAAGAAATAAGTTAATATACAAATTATGCATTGAAAATATGAAAGCTCAGAGCCATCTGCCCCAGAGAGCAACTCTAACTTAAATCAACTTTTGCATTTGACGATGTTAAAGAAATTTGGCCTTATTCGGAAAATAAATAACATATTCATTAATAAAAGTATATGGGCATCATTTACTTGTATTAATATATTAGTATAATACGGGAACAGTAATGGTTGCAAAACTCCATCGCATTGATGTGCACCATCATATGATTGACATAAAATTGACTACGATAATATATTATAACACAATCAAACCACTGGGTTGAGAAAAAATGAAGATAACTGAGTTAAAGGAAAAAGAGAAGGTTAAATTTTTGACTGAGAATCATTTACTGTTACAAGCGGTAATAGGAAAGTTTCTCACGGAAAATTACGGTGAGGAGGAATTACTTAAATTCTTAGACACTTCTATAAAGAATTTTGGAAAAGTAAAATTCAGTGGGTTCAAAAGAAAGGTAATAACGGGTGTTTCTAAGGTTACCACATCCTTTTTACTTGAGAAGGGGGTGGAGAACTTCCTTAATAATCAGACTATCTGGGAAAAGCCAAAATATTTGAAAATTATAGAAGATTCAAAGCACAAGAAAGTGATTCAAATCAAAAAATGCAACCAAAAATTAAGACACAGGAAAATTGCAAAAAAAATAGGGGTTGTTGATCTAGAACCCGAAGTTTTGTGTAAATTCAGGTGCAAATCAGGAATTATAGAACTCGAGGAAGTCTTACCGAAATTTCAAGGGAAAATTGAATATCAAGAAAAGGGTTGCATTATGACCTTCATCATGGAATAAAATAAACTTCCGATTTTTTAGAGAGGGGTCGTACCTGAATGGAACAGATGAGTATTCTCCCAAATATTTCGCTATTCAAGCAACCTAAAAGTAAAACGTTTGGTAAAAGTTATGGGGTCTATATTAACACAGATGAGCACACAAACATTTTAATTGACTGTAATTTTCCGGAGAAAAATTTGAATCCTTTTTTGGGGTCGATCGAGAATCAAGTTGATTATTATTTTATTACTCATTTTCATCTCGACCATACAAGCCATGTTCAACTAATAGAAGAGCGGTTCCCTGATGCTACTATCTTGATGCCCAGACAAGAGATCGAATGCATCACCGATTTAAATTACTTAATGGAGTTTGCCGGGATATCTAGAGCAGGATTTGCAGACGAATGGCGAACCTTTGCTTATAAAATATTAGGGTTTAAGGAATGTAAATCGGTTCAACCCTTTAATCCTGGGACTAAATTTCGATTTGGAAGTACGACTCTTCAGACAATTCATCTGCCGGGGCATTCTCCTGGGCATACTGGGTTCTGTATCACTGATGACACTCATGAGGGTAACATTCTTCATGTTTCAGACATTGGCATAGACAGCTTCGGTCCCTGGTACGGTTTTTTGAATATTTGTAGTTTGGCTGATTATTTCCAATCCGTGGAAAAACTGGAAAAGCTCATTCAAAAGAGCACCTTTATGATAAGCTCACATTCCGACCTACTAACAGAAAGTTTTGGATATTATCTGAACCAAATACGCGTAAAGATCGCTCATCGTGATGAAATCATTCTGCAATCTTTAAATGATAACCCGGCTTTAACATTAGAACGGTTAAATGCTTTAAATTTGATATTCCCTAAAGGGAAACTTCCCCCCCTCCTAAAGAAACTCTTCTATTTTTGGGAGGAATGCTTTCTGCTCCACCACCTGAAACGGCTCTTTGAGCAAGGAAGAACCGAGTGTCGATTTGACTTTTGAATCATCTCGTATTTTCTATCATATTATCTAATCCTAACATAATGCCAAGAATCACGAGTAATGTGGACAGTGTAACCGTTATTTTTTTTGGAGGACTCCACCCGCCAGCCATATTTCAAACCAACCTGATTCTTTTACTGTAAATCAAAATAAATAACATATTCATTAATAATATTATACATGCATCATTTACTTGTATTACTATATTAATATGATACGGGAACAATAATGGCAGCAAAACCCCATCGCATTGATGTGCACCATCATATGGTACCCGTGGAATATACTGCAGCCCTCGCCAGGGTTGGTGTCGCGGAAGCTGCGAGAGTTCCTTTCCCGAAATGGGATGTAGAGAGTTCACTTGCCTTTATGAACCGAAAGAGTATCGCAGCAGCGATTGTCTCTATTTCATCCCCAGGAATCTATTTTGGAGATAATGTTTTTGCACAAAAAATGGCACGCCGTTGTAATAAGCTCTCCGCTCGCATTGTAAGCGAACATCCACTACGATTTGGCGCATTCGCGGTATTACCTGTACCAGACATGGAAGCTTCAGTGCTTGAATTGGAATATGCACTGGACACGCTAAAATTGGATGGGGTGGGGCTTCTTTCGAATTATAATGGCCAGTATCTCGGTGATCCAGCATTCACTGATCTTTATTCTGAACTAAATCGCCGAAAAACCGTAGTCTTCGTTCATCCAAATACGCTCCCTGACGATATGCTGCCGAAAACCAAAGTAACTCCTGCCATAATGGAATTTGTGTTTGATACCACACGGTGTGTCGCGAACCTGATCTACAGTCGGACCTTAAGGCGGTATCCCGACATCCGTTTTATTTTTCCACACGCCGGGGGAGCTGTACCTTTTTTGACATGGCGAATTTCTATGGGGGAACGTGGCATTATTAAACAGCTTAAGCGTCTTTACTACGACATCGCGCTCTCAGCAACACCCTATGCGTTGCGTTCGCTACAGGAGTTAGCGGATCCCTCACATATCCTCTTTGGTAGCGATTACCCCTTTCTCCCCGAACCGCTGATAACCACAATGGCTGAAGGGGTCGAAACTTATGATGGATTCGATGCGCAGACACGCATGGCTATTGAGCGAGATAACGCGCTTGATCTTTTTCCACGTTTTAAGTCTAGTTGAAAGGAAAAAGCACGGTATCTAGTGAGATAATAAGTTAAATCAATGCGATTATTGCTCAAAATCTGAACATGGTGTTGCAAACACGACTTCATCCAACGGATTGCGCGTACCCGTTGAATCATCGTAAAAAAGTTTGTGGTCCTTTGCACAACCATCTGAGAATGTCACATAATGCCTACATGTTTTACACTCATGAACTTTCATAAAATTCCCACCGTTATATTTCTCTATCATTTTTTAGAATTATCAAATTATTATTAAGTTTTTTTATTAGGATTTTCTTCTTAATTTGCTCTTGTTTCCGTTATTTATTGGTGAAGGAGCAGAGAACACCCTGAGTGTTAATTTATCATTTAAATTTAATACTTTCAAAAATTATGCTTCAAAAATCTTGAAAAGTTGGATTTTTGAAAGTTTATAATAATTGCATTAAAAAAATGAATGAATGAATTAATTAGTCTTCTGTGAGTCTCTTATTCTTCAGATATTCTTTCTCGGATAGGTCGCTCTGTGTCAAACACGTTTATAGAACTCCGAACGGTGTTTTTTCATTAGTTTTTGTTGTACTGGTATTCAGCTTTTTGGTTTGGGTACGGAGGGTGGGGCGGTTTCCACTTTACCTGTTCGTAATACAGCGATGATCAAAACGCCCATAAGGGCAATTAACACCCCTAGCATAATGAGTATAAGAAGAACCGTTATATCTATCCCGTCTTCAACTTGCATACCCGGATAGTCACTAGGATTCAAGGGATTGGTCCCCTTGGCGATTTCAATCCCATCTAAATACCCATCGCGGTCAGTATCATTCGTGTTTGGGTTGGTTAAATAAATAATAGCTTCATCCCAGTCCGATAAGCCATCCGCATCGGTATCATTAGATGTTGCATTAGTAAAATGGATATAGATTTCACTATAATCGTTCAAATTATCCCCATCGGTATCCCCCTTGCGGGGATCGGTACCATAATTGACCTCAAAGCCATCGTTCAAGTTATCGTTATCGGTATCTGAAAATCGCGGGTTTGTTCCATTTCCAAGTTCGTCTGAATCTGATAAGCTATCTCCATCTGTATCCAATAATAGGGGGCTAGTTAAATAGTCATTCACCTCATCTCCATCCATTAAACCATCACCATCCGTATCTATATTGGTTGCATTGGTGAAATAAATGGAGATCTCATCATAATCGTTTAAATAATCGTCATCCGTGTCTTTATCGAGGGGATTGGTACCATAATTCACCTCGAAACCATCAAACAGGTTATCATTATCCGTGTCGGGTATGAAGATATTCGTTCCCCAAGAAAGTTCTTCGCCATTCGCCAAACCGTCGCCATCTGAATCGATTCCACAGTCAAAAATATTATCAATCCAAGTGTTGTTAGAGCCAAGATCACTAGTCTGATTATTAATGCGGCCATCGTTGTTTTGACAGATTATATTATGATAGAAATAATTATTAGCTCCTTCGACAACGACTCCCCACTGGCCATTGGACATAAAAATATTGCTGATGATATCGTTGAAATCACATGTGTAAAAATATAGTATAAATAAAAAAAGACCATAATAATCATTGTTGTTGGCGGTATTATCGGTCAGGGCATTCGAGCTAGTATTTACTAATAAAATACCAACCTCGTTGTTGTTGGCCGTGTTATTGATCAATGAATTATAGTTGGAGTATTGACAACAGATTCCAGCGAATGAATTATCACTGACACTGTTATTTATCAATCTGTTATTTTTACATTCATTATGTAAATAAATTCCATTATCGCTATAACTAGCGGTGTTGTCTGTTAAGATGTTATTACTTGAACTATAGATATAAATGCCAACTTGTGTATTGTTATTGGCAACGTTGGAAATCAACGTGTGATTAGTGCAGAATCGATCGAGCCAAATTCCATATTCACTGTTATTGTGAGCGGTGTTGTCGATCAGCGTGTTATTCGTGCAAAAGTCCCTTATCCGAATTCCCCATGTATTGTTATTGGCGGTATTGCCAGTCAAATTGTTCAATTCGCAATGATCGAAGATAAAAATTCCAGTCACTGTATTATTATAGGCGGTATTATTGGTTAGCGTGGTCGAATTGCACTTTGTATCTAACCAAATTCCATCTTCGTTATAATTAGCGGTGTTGTCTGTTAAGATGTTATCACTTGAACTATATATATAAATGCCACCTTGTGTATTGTTATTGGCGGTATTGTTTGTCAATGTGTTATTACTTGAAAGCAGAAGTGGTAATCCAAAAACATTATCATTGGCTGTATTGTTGATCAGTGTAGTCCAATCACAGTCTATGTATAATAGGATTCCAAAAAAATTTGCCCTAGCAGTATTGTTTATTATTGTACTATAATCAACTGAAGTCGATAGATTAATGCCACACATATTGTTATAATTGACGGTATTGCCAGTCAAATTGTTCCCATCGCAATTGTCGGATAAAGTAATTCCGGTATCATTATTTGAATTGGCGGTGTTGCCGGTCAGGGTGTTATTAGTGCAATTAATCATTAAAGCAATTCCGATATCAATATTTGAATTGGCGGTGTTGTTGGTCAGCGTGTTATTATTTGAAGTCCATAAAGAAATTCCACGATAATTGTTGTTGGCGGTGTTGTTGGTCAGCGTGTTATTATTACAAACCTCCAAAAAAATTCCGTCGCCAAAACCATTCTCAGTGACGGTATTATCGGTCAGCGTGTTCCCATCGCATCCGCCTAAATAAATTCCATACATAACATGATTGATGGCAGTGTTGTTGGTCAGCGTGTTATTATCACAAGAATATACTAATATAATTCCATAATTGTTGTTGTTGGCAGTGTTGTTGGTCAGTGTGTTGGAGCTTGACGAATTCTCTAACCAAATTCCACAAGCAGTGCTATTCACAATGTCATTAGAAGCAAGCGTGTTATAAGTTGCATTTCTTAACGAAATCCCATAATAAGATGTAGTGATGTAATTGTTAATTAATTTACCATTGGATACATTTTCAAGGTATATACTATTATACGAAGGATCGGCATCAGAGATATTACAATTTTGGAGGATGAAATGGGCATCGGTATTATTAATCAGTATTCCATGCGCATTCTCGCCACTTGCATTGATGTTAAAATTTTCTAAAATATAGGGATTTCCGGCCGAACCATTCCCCATAGTGGCATTGGCAGCAAACGCCGCGTTCCCATCAATTGTAATGGTGACTGCTTTTTTTGTTAATGGAACTTCCGAATCATTTACTCGTATAGATTTCTCCTTCTGAACAATATTGAGAAAAGGTATTGTAAGTAGCGATAAGAGTAAGCATATCAAAATAAGTTTCTCGATTTTTCTCATCAGTTTCCCACCTCTATAAATTATAGAGTGAGATATCATTTCTTAGATTTCAAATATAAAGATTTCTTTTATTTTAGAAATTCTATCTAAAAAAGAAAATGTACCTGTGATAGATGTGTGTGGGAATTCAAACAATTTTTAATTAATTTTTTCAAATTTTTTCAAGTGTTCCTTTCTCTATTATACGTTTAATAGATTATGGGGATGCAAAAAGAGTTTTTATAACTGCAAAAAGATCTTTTGCAGAACGCATAAGATACTCTAAGGCCAGAGTTAGCAAGAGAGCGTCGCAGAAAGTCGCTGCAGATGAAGCGGGTATCGACATGAAAAGCGTAGATAAAATTCGAGAGGATTTCCAATATCGTCCGAAAATATAGAATTTGAATAACTAGTTTGTCATGGGTAAAACTGCTGTACTTTTTAAATACCTTTATAGTAGATATACTTGATGACAGCAGACAAATTTATGATTGAAGGTTTCAGGCATGTTCTAGGAGGACATTGTGAATCCTCGTCAATGAGAGACGTGTTGGAATATATTGGACTTCCGCTCTCCGAACCTGTGGTGTTCGGGTTAGACGCCACGATGGGATTTTCTTTCTTCAAAGCTCAAACTGCTGATTCTTTGCCTCTCTTAATCGGCGGCAAGCAAAGTACAATTACGGACAAAAGTTTAGCCTGTCGGGTTCTGGGGGTAAACATCACTGAAGAACAATTTCAATCGGCAGAGAGGGCATGGGACCGATCAAAAGAACTACTACTAGAAAATAATCCTCTTTTAATTAGGATCGAAATGGCGTATTTGCCCTACATCCAATTACCAAAGGGAGAATTTTTTGGCGGACACATCATGTCATTAGTGGGATTTGATGAGCAAAATGCGTTTCTCTATGAACGGGATAGAAAAAATCCTGTAGAACTTCCAATTGATATTTTAAAGAAGGCACGCAGTTCAAAAGAAGATAAATGGTTTCCTCCGAGGAATGTCCATTATATCCTGAGGAAAAAGCCAAAAAGACCTCCCCTTTCTGCAGCTCTGAAGCTGGCAATTCAACAAACCGTGAAAAATATGTTAGCAGCCTCTATGAACTCGTTAGGGCTTCAAGGTATGAAAATGTTTATTCAATCAATTCCTTCGTGGAGAGAACTTTTAGGAAAAAAAGCCGCAGTTACCCTTGAATTATTATATGGTTATATCGAGGAGTTTGGGACGGGAGGAGCGCTCTTCCGAAATCTATTTGGTGATTTTTTGGAGGAACTAATCCATCATCCAGACATTACTAGTGGTCCTAGACCTTGGAAACCTGAAGAATTAACCTTGGTAGAAGATCAGCTTATCTTAATCCGTCAATCAGCCCAGAATTGGACGCAGTTCGCGCTGGAGATTAAGAGAACGGTGGATGAGGGAAAACAGGATTGTGTAAATTATCTCAATCTAGAGAAACTAGAAAATATAGGCTGGAAGATCCTCGAATTAGAAGAGATTGCTTTTCGAAATTTAAATAAAATAAGAGTTTAAATGGAAATGGTATAAAAATGGTAGATACAATTCAGATAGAAGGAGCCAGAATTCATAATCTTAAAAATATCAATGTTAATATCCCTAAGAACAAGATCGTGGCGATAACTGGCGTGAGTGGATCAGGTAAATCAAGTCTGGCTTTTGATATAATTTTCCAGGAAGGAATGCGAAGGTATTTACAATCCATAGGATTTCCGCCTAAAATCGAGAAGGAAAAACCGTTTGATTCAATTAAAGGGCTCGCCCCAACTGTCGCATTGGAGCAGAGAACGTTGCGATGGGCGAATCCTCGGAGCACCGTGGGGACTAAATCGACAATTTACACGCTCTTGAGACATTTATACGCACTGGAGGGACGACAGAACTGTCCCATCTGTAAATTACCTGTAAATGACGAATTAACCTGTGATGAATGTGGTATGCAAGTTGAAGAATTGGAAATTAAGCACTTCTCCTTCAATGAACCATCTGGGATGTGTTTGGATTGCAAAGGGCGCGGATATCAGATGGAATATGAGGTACGAAAGGTAATACCTGATCTGAGCTGGAGTATTCTTCAGATTCTGAAAGCTGCTACGGGTTCCTTTGCGGATTTAAAAAATTTCGCCATTGGGTTAGCGGAGGCAATGGATTTTGACATTAATACACCTTACAATGAACTTCCTCAAAAAATTCAGGATATTTTCCTCTATGGTACGGATGAGACAGTGAGGATGAAATGGAAGTCCCGTAGATTTGAGGGGATAATTGAAGCTAAATTTGAAGGTGTTATTCCACATTTGGAGAGAGCAATGGCGACAAGCACCAGTGCGTATCGGAAAGATATTATTGAGAGAAAATACATGACTAAAATTACTTGTGAAGACTGTGGGGGGTATCGAATAAATGAACAGGCGAGAAACGTACATATTGCTGGAAAACATATCGGAGAACTCGCGGAATTGACAATTGATGAATTAATCGAATTTTTAGAAAAGATGGATGAAAATCAGCTTAGGACTGGCCAGGGTAAGGTCTTGAAAAAAGAAGTCTTAAAGCGATTAATGAAATTTAAGTTGGTTGGACTTAGCTATTTAACTCTGAACCGGCGTATTCCCACTTTATCTGGTGGAGAACTCCAACGTTTGAGTTTTCAGAGCCAGCTTGAATCGGAACTGAATGGCTTAATCTATATTCTGGATGAACCTACACTTGGAATGCATCAACTAGAGAAAAAAAACCTCGATATAATGATGAATGAATTAAAAGAGTTAGGTAATACGGTAATTGTTGTGGAACATGACAAGAGTATCATTGAAATTGCGGACCATGTGTTAGATATTGGGCCAGG
The DNA here is from genome assembly GCA_013375405.1 of Candidatus Helarchaeota archaeon. The sequence continues at coordinate 6,578 of JABXJU010000062.1, read as the reverse complement.
TCCAGGGATTGAGGGGGGAGAAATTGTATTTGAAGGAGATGTATCTAGTATAAAAAATGAAACGACTTCATTAACTGGTCAATATTTAGCTGGCAATCTCCAATTCCCAAGAAAATCCTCAGATCAGCGACGCCCAGTATCTACATCGACACAAAAACTGATCCTCAAAGATGTGGAGACGAATAATCTGAAGAATATCCAGATTGAAATACCTCTTGGGGTCTTTATTGGAATTGCAGGAGTTTCAGGGAGTGGAAAGAGTTCCCTCATTTCTGATACATTAGTGCCGCTGCTCAAGGAACACTTTTCCAAAAAGCCCGGCGAAGAAAATGGTGACGAGGAAGAACATATCCAGTTTGACCATATTAAAGGGAAGCTAGCAGGCTGGGAAGGAGTTTCTGGCTGTGTAGTTGTTACTCAATCACCCATTGGCCGGACCAAAACTTCAAATCCGATTAGTTACATTGGCATCTGGGATAATATTCGGAAATTATTTGCAAAACAACCTCTCGCCAAAAAACGCAAATATTCGCCAGGTCATTTCTCATTTAATTCTGATAAAGGACGCTGTCCAAAGTGTAAAGGCTTAGGGAGCATAGATCTCCAAATATCGTTTTTGAGCAGTGTGGATATTTCTTGTGAAGAATGTGATGGAACAGGATATTTACCGGAAATAACCGAAGTAAAGTATAAGGGTAAAAATATCCATGAAATTCTAAATTTGACTGTTCGGGAAGCCCTAGAAATTTTCAAGGGTGAGCAACAAATTGTCCATTATCTCAATATATTGGAGGATATTGGGATGGGATATATTACCCTTGGGCAACCAGCACCGACTCTAAGTGGTGGAGAAGCTCAAAGAATTAAATTAGCTAAAGAGCTAGGTAAAAAGAAGAAATCTGGGACTATTTACGTCTTAGATGAGCCTACTACCGGGCTGCATGCCTATGATATTTCTAAGTTATTGAATATGCTCAATAAATTGGTTGAACAAGGAAATACCGTGATAATAATCGAGCATGATATAGATATACTTAATTACATGGATTGGATCATTGAGCTTGGTCCTGAGGGTGGACCAAAAGGTGGCGAAATCATTGCAAATGGACCTCCCGAAACAATTGCTGCGAATAAAAGCTCAAAAACAGGTCCATTTTTAATAAATTAAGAAAAACACGGATCTTCGTCCTTTAGAATCTCAGCAAAGCTTCCGTTATTTGTTTCGCGAATCCCGACATCTCGGGGGTGTCATCGGTTCTCACTTTAACAAGTGTAATTGCTTCCTGTGGGCAATTGGTTGCACAGACTCCGCATCCCAGGCATATGCTCAAGTTGAAAGAGATTTGATCTTTTTCATCTTTGACTGGATATTGACGGGATACAGCCCCCATGGGGCACATTTTTATGCATTTTTCACAAAATTTACACTTTTCCGCGATCCAACGCGGATCAAAGTTTGATCGACCGTAAGGTAAGCTATGAACGACCATTCCTCTCAATCCCGTGCAGCAATCTCTGCAGCAATTGCAGATGAAAGTAATTGGGCCGAGATTCATCCCGTAGTGTATCAAGCCTGCCTTTTCGCAATCTTTAGCGTATTGAATGGCGTCCTCTTTAGTCGGAATTTCAACAGCCCAACCTTGAGACACGCCCACTTTTGCGGTAAGGCCACACAATAAGCATCCAAGTTCTTCAGGGGCATGCTGGCAAGGTTCACCACTCATTTTCGCAACTTCTCTACATTGGCAATAAACTTTTGCAAAATATTCATTTTGGTCTATTAAATCCCTCACTAATTCCCCCGTGAAGATTTTTTGGTCTTTCATTGGGATGGATTCATCAATTTCTATTATTTTTTCTTCGGCATCGTAAGATAACTTCGGTAGCCAAAGAGGTTTCTTTTTCAGTTTCATATTGTTGAACATCTGTGGAGTTAAGTTTAAGAACGCCCATCTAAAGTATTTTGCCACCTTTATGGTGTTTTCTTCAGTATCACCACGTGTGAGTATGTAATGTTCAAAGAAGCCAGGAACTAAATTCAAGAGCATGTAACTTCTTCCCAATGTAAAAAGCGCACCCCTCTTAGATAAGGATTTTAATATTTTCTTTACTCTTTCTTTCACCCAGCCAGATTTTTTTGCTAGATTTACTGCGGTGAGTAATTGATATCCACGATCGAAATGATCTAATAACTCAATTTCTTCTTCATTATAAAGAACTTTTAAAAATTCAATGGTTTTTTTATGTTTAGGCGTTCCCACTTCATCTATACTCATTTTTTGCCGTACGCTTTCATAATGATCGACTTCAGGCATTAAAGAAACCTCACTATATTCTTTAAAGAAACTTGTACTATCATTTTTAAAAGGAATTTACCTCTTTAAATATGATTGCTTCCTTCAATGAGTAGCAATCTAATTAGATGTGATATCATGTCGAACAAATCTATAGTCTACTGGGCGTCTCCGAATGAAATGTTTGCCCTATTTCACAGTGCAAAAGATATGACCACGAACAATTTAGTCAAAACACGATATATATTAGACAAAATTTTAGATAATATCAATTCCGGAGATAAAGTTGCGGTAAAAGTTCATGTTGGAGAAGCCAACAATACCCATTACTTACGTCACGATTATATACGCGAGGTTGTTAATGCAATCAAATCAAAAGGTGGAATCCCGGCCTTAATTGAGACACAAGGATTAGGGTTAAAAATTAATGTTGTCGAGATCTCCGAAGATTATTCAATACATCTTGGACATCGAAAAAATGCTACAGATCATTCCAAAATCGCTCATCTGCATGGATATAGTGAAGCAATAACTGGTGCGCCTCTAGAATTCATTGATGGGGATAAAGGGCTTGATGGAAAAAATATCCAAATAAATGGAATTCATCATAAGACAGTCTCCGTTGGAGCAGGACTATTCAAATTCGATAAGTTAGTCGTAGTTTCACATTTCAAGGGACACGGAGCGGCAGCTTTTGGAGGTGCCTTAAAACAGATAGGTCAAGGGTGTGTAACTAAGAAATATAAACATCTTGCGCATTTTAATAGAGTTATGAAAATAAATCCTAAGAGATGTAATATATCTAAATGCAATCAAGAATGTATCAAGGTATGTCCTACCAATGCTATTAAAATAGACGGTGATTCTGCGGTGATAGATGTTTCCAATTGTTTTGGATGCTTTTTGTGTACAAGAAAATGTCCTGTAAAAAGAGCTATGAAAGAACCATTAATGAATAATTTAAAGGATTTTACAGAACGAGTGATAGATAATGCCACAGCTGTAATATCTTCCTTTAAACCCGAAAATATTCGTTATATAAATTTTGCATTTGACGTAACTGTACAGTGTGATTGTGTTTCTAGTTCAGGTATGCCAGTTGTTCCTGACCTTGGTATTTTTGGGTCGTCGGACCCTGTAGCCGTTGATAAAGCATGTTTAGATGCAGAAGTCAATGCACCCGGGCTTCCCATTTTTAAAAATGGGCAGTGGACAGAACCGCTCCCTCCTGGTGTCGAAAAATTTAAAGAGATGTTGGGTTCGGTCGATAGTAAATACCAATTTGATTCTGCTGTAAAAAATAAAATTGGCACAACGGAATATGAATTAATTAAACAAGAACGAATTCGTACCCCCTCTCCTACGAGGATAAACTCATATGTTCATTGAGTAATATGCCCTCACCAAGAGAAATTAGTGTGGCTAGTTAGGTTAACCCCTTCTAAAAATGCTCTTATTTCAGTTTCAAAATTAAGAATCGCTTTTTTATAGCTAATTCCTTATTCTAATTTTGTATACTCCTCGGTTAGAGGAAAAAGCAACAAACTATAGGGATTTTCTATGAAAAAAAACGAACGAATAGTATTGTTTATAATTGCGATACTCATTGGATTCGGCTTTACGATCAATTTTATTGCAACATCGTTATTTCCACCACAAGAAGAAGATGGCACACTACACCGGGTCATTTTATTCAGCATCGATGCGGGAAATCCGGAGTACCTTTCAGAGGAAATGATGCCAAAACTGTTTAGTGAAATTATGGAGCGTGGATCGAAATACAAATATGCCTTGACTTCCTTAGCGGCAGAAACGCAGCATGGGCACACTTCAATGCTCACTGGTGCTTATACTAACAACTCGGGGATGATAGGGAACGGATTGTACCTGAATGATACGGGTGAAACCATCGCAGTTGTCCTCGATCCATCCTATCGCTTAGCGGAAACACTTATTGAGGCTATTGAGCGAACCACTCCATCCAATAAAACAGCGTTTATCAGCGGAAAGTGGCGGCTTCCGCCGCTATTATCGAATGCTTCAGATTATATTTTCGCCTCGCCAGGCACCGAAATGATCACGGGTGATCCATACCCCCTGCCAGACGGTTATCTTGAGAAATTAGGCACGCCCGTCACATACGCAGACGGAGATATTGTGGATACGTGGTGCATGCGAGCTCTCATTGAGCTCATTAAGCAGGATGACCCAGACTTCATTTTCGTTAATCTGGCATGGACGGATGTGCAGGGGCACTATTCTGGCGGTATCGGAGACTATAGTGGGATGATCAAGAGACATTTGCGGGAGTTGGATAATTTATTCATGCACTTGTTTACAGAGCTCAAGGCAATGGGTGAGTATGAAAATACACTGTTTGTATTCACAGCAGATCATGGGATGGAAACAGTTGAGAACGTCGTCGATATTGAGGGCTATCTCATTGGGAAAGGTATTCAAAACCATGTCCACGTGGAAGGCGGTTCGGGATTTATCTTTTTAGAAAATCTGGCAGAGACGAGTTCTGCCGTCGATTTATTACTACAACATCCCGACGTGGCGGTGGTTTTGAACCGGAGCGAAATGAACCAATATCCGTATTGCTTAAATACAACAGAAAATAGGACAGGGCAGATTTACATTTCATTGCGAGAACATATGGTACTTAGCTTGAGATTCCCAGGATTACCAGAACTACCGCTCAGTCAAATTGGAAGTCATGGAGGAGTGGCACTTCAGGATGTAATAATGGCATGGATGGGGCCAAATATCACGCGTACTGGCACTGAAATAACCACTATTGTGCCCCATGTAGTAGATATTGTACCAACTATCTGTAATATAACTGGCTGGGCATTGCCAGCCGATTCACAAGGGAGAGTGTTATCTGAAATTGTCGAATGAATCGAAATTATTGGATGAAGGAATAAGCGATCTGTTGAAAAAGTATTTCAAAATCGTTTATCGGCCAAGAGAAGTTATAGGTGATATCACAGCAAAACCAGTGAATTTAATCGAAACCTTTATTATTGTTTTGATTTCAAGTGTGCTTCTGGTATCTGGCGTTTTTATTGTAGGTGGGTCCCTCTATACGACATTTCACGACTATGCATTTACTTACCCCCTTGAGATACTTACCAGTGGTCAGTTATTCGGATTTTATCTACCCTATGACTATTATCTGCTAGTATTTTTAACAGATATCATCTTTAGCATTAAGGCGTGGCTATTTCTCAGCGTTCTTTTATTTATATTTCTACGGGTGTTCAAACAAGAGATTTCTATCAAACGGACTGCCCAAATAATTGCATGGAGCATTTTTTCTTTTGCCATTGTTATGTTTGGGGCATCGCTAGTGTGTTTGGGACTCAAGTACATACTTCCAGCCATCTATCATTATATCTACTTTGGAGTTTTGGGCACGGTTTTCATCGTCATCGCACCAATTGTTGTCTATCAATTCTTAGAGCAGCTCAAGGATGTGTCCGTATATAATACAATTCGATCCTACTATCTATCGTTGTTCGTCGTGTTCATGATCTTTACCTTCAATCATGCAACCAAAATAATGAACCTAATATGGTGATGAGAAATGGGATTCTTTGGAGATTTAGTTAATAGGCCGGCTGCGGCCATTGAAACAATACGAGAGAAAAAAAATCGATTGAAATCCGTGGTGTTAATTGCAGTTACAGGAGCATTGGTACTGATCAACTTTTTCTTTGCACATTTCACTGGACGCTTCCCAGACATCATTATTTTTGCCTTACTTCTGGGAGTAGCTGGCATTATCTTTATGGCAATGTTTATAACGGGTTTCGCTATCGACCTCTATATCTTTCTTAAATTGACGAAATATAAGCCAGCGGGCGAGGCAAGCAAGACTGCCACATGGACAGTCCTAATTCCAATGCTCATCTTTCATTGTGGGTTCCTTCTGATAAACATGATTCTTAGACTAACAGGAACAATGGAATGGGCGGGGTACCTTTATGATACACTGAAATACCTCATGTATATCTGGATCCTGGGGCTGGCAATCGTATCGGTCATTCAAAACCAGCCAGAACATAAAAGCAGAAATATTCTAGGCGTCATAGGGATGTTTACGCTGAACTGGGTAATTTATGTTTATGTGAACCTATGGGTTATTCAATGGCTCTTCACAACTGTTGGACTTTAGTCAATCCAAAATCTCTTTTTTTTTCCCAGTTTGAACTTTTAAAGTTTTTTTCCAGTTATTCGTTCCTGCTTACATCTACGGTAATTTTGCTTTCAAATCTT
>JABXJU010000315.1 GCA_013375405.1 Candidatus Helarchaeota archaeon | reverse complement strand
GCTCTGAAAGTAGCCTGGGCGGCAGCCAATTATATTGCTTCCAAAAGGCTTGCCCCGTTTCTCAAAGAATTGGTCCCAGCATTAGAACGGCACGGTCACCTTCAACTCACAGAAGAAACCAGATCTCAGCTTATTTCAATAAGCCCTGCCACAATTGATCGAATTTTGAAACCATTAAGATCCAATGGGCATGGAATAAGCACGACTAAACCAGGGAAACTCCTTAAGCATCAAATCCCAATAAGAACGTTTGCCGATTGGGAAGAAGAACCTGGCTTTTTTGAAGCTGACTTGGTTGCACATTGCGGCTGGAGTATGGAGGGGTCATTCCTTTATACACTTGTTTTAACTGATGTCGCTACCGGCTGGGTGGAGTGTTTAGCTCTTTTACATCGCAGTGGAGCTGCTGTTATTCATGCTCTGGATAAAGCGCGTGAATTGATACCTTTTCCAATTTTGGGGATTGATACAGACAACGGCAGTGAGTTTATTAATGCTGACCTGATAGAATATTGTGAAAAGAAAAAAATAACTTTTACCAGAGGGCGTGCATATAAGAAAAATGATCAATGTTATGTGGAACAAAAAAATGGGATTGTCGTAAGGCAAATAGTCGGATATGACCGTTTTGAGGGACAACACGCCTATAAACAGCTCACAGAATTATATCGAGCAGTACGCCTTTATGTTAATTTTTACCAACCTTCTATGAAACTTAAAAAGAAATGCCGGATAAGCAGTAAATTAAAGAAAACATACTATCCTGCTCAGACTCCTTTCCAAAGACTGAAATATACTGAACATGCAAAAAATAAAATCATTAAAAAACTTGATTCGATCAATCACGCTTTAGATCCGGTTCGCCTGTTAAAACAAATACAAGTTTTACAGGATGCACTCTGGCAGCATGTCATTTTAGCAAAACAAACGAATCCATCTAATGATGCATACACAAAGAGTGAGTATGGTTTAAAATTTCAACCCCCTATTTGTGGATTACCTAAAGAATCTTCTGTTGAGATTAATAATGAAGATTTGATTGTACCGCCTGGGATCAGAAAAAGGCGGCAATATAGAAAAACGAAAAAACCAAGAGTCAAGCATTGGTGGCGCACGAGAAAGGACCCATTTGAGAATGTTTGGGATGAGGTCTGCAAATGGTTAGAAAATAATCCGGAAAGGACAGCAACATCAATGCTTTTAAAACTTCAGAAAAAGTGTCCAGGTGAATACACCAATGGGCAGCTTAGAACATTACAACGCCGTGTAAAAGCTTGGAGAAAAAAGGCAATTATTACGTATGATGATAGATTGTTAAAAGAAGACCTTATGATTGAAAGCGCACATACTGTGGATCTTAAAGCAGTAACAGTGGATACATTAAAAAAAGAGGAAGAACCATATTTTGCAATATAAAAAGGACTTTCTACCAGTTTATAATGGGGGACGCTGTCCCCCAAACCCCCAGGGATTTAACGCATTATGGACAAAAGCATGAAAAAAAGGGACAGTGCATCACACACTGCCCCCATGCTTAAGTCTCCAACTTCGGCGCTCGGGTTGCTTCCCAGCAGAGCCTATCCTCCGAGTTGGTAGAAATAGAATAGCAAGGTTAGATGAAAATACAATAGGGTCAAACAAAATATACGATTTTAAAAAAGTGTTATGGTATGTTAAAAATTGAAAATAAGTATAAAAAGCTACCATCTCTCCGGTAAGATTACTCGTGAGGCAAGAAACCAGAGACGGTAAGATTTATTAATGAGGCAATACGAGGGAAAATAATAATTGTCGTTGATCAACTATCTTGAGTTGTACCGTTTTGGGGGAAATAGATAGTTGTAAATAATAAAGCAGCAATTCTCGGTGAATACAAGAAACTACAAAAGACAACTGTTTAAAGCAAATCCGAAAAATATTTTTCGTAATGATTTATCTTTTCTTTAAAATACTTTAAAATGGATAAAAACGGCATAACCTGTTGATATAACACCAGATAAAAAAGTTCTAGACTTCTAGTTCTAGATGTGGTAGCCTCGATATATATCATCTCAATATGTTGGGGCTATACCTTTTGTATACAAAAAAACATCTAAGCTTTAGTGCTTTAAGAAAACTCGTATCCGACCGGGTATTGAAATACGAAGATACCCGGCAGGAGGGTAAGGTTGAGTATTCTTTGCATGACTGCTGCCAAAGCGTTTTTGCCATGATGTTTTTCCAGGACCCTTCTATTAACGCCTTTCAACTAAGACTGCAGGAAAAACGTCAATTAAATAACCTGAAAACTATGTTTAACGTAAATGCAATACCTCAGTCCACACAATTAAGAACGGCCGTGGATAATATCCCATCAACTGAAATTGAATTGCTGTTTTCAGATTTCTACCGTCCCCTTCAAAGGGGAAAACAACTCGAACTGTTAGAGTTCATGGACGGAAAATACCTGATACCGTTAGACGGTGTTCAATATTTCTCTTCAAATAACATATCCTGCAAGTGCTGTCTTGAAAAGAACCACAAAAACGGCGAAACAACTTACTCTCATCAGGTGGTTGCAGCCACCATAGTCTGCCCGGGCATCAGACAGATCATCCCATTTGCACCTGAACCGATACAAAATATCGATGGAAGCACAAAACAGGATTGTGAAATCAATGCCGGGAAACGAATAATTAAAAAAATACGCTCTACGCATCCTAAAATGAAAATCATCATTACCGGTGACGGTTTATATTCCAAACAACCTTTTATCGATAAACTCAAACAAAACAGGATGTCTTTCATCCTTGTTGCAAAGCCGACTGATCACGCGCTGCTCTATCAATGGTTTTCAGAATTTCATCAAATGAGGGAAACACGGCAACTTACAATTTACGATCAAAAAGGCCGAAGACATTTTTATGAATGGGCAAATAATATCCCACTGAACGGAACAAAAAATGCCGATAACGTCAATTACTTTGAATATACTATATTCAAGGGTCATAAAGTAAACTATCATAACAGTTGGGTAACCGACATCACCATCACCCAAGACAACATTATTCAGCTGGTTAAAGGTGGCCGGGCAAGATGGAAAATTGAAAATGAAGCGTTTAACACACTTAAAAACCAAGGTTATCACCTGGAACATAATTTTGGACACGGCGAGAAATATCTTTCTTACAATTTGTTACTTTTCAATTTTCTTGCTTTTTTCATGCATCAAATCTTTGAATTATCGGATCGTCTTTATCAAAAATGCAGAAGTAAGTTTACTTCCCGTAAAGACTACTGGAATCAGCTACGCTACACCATAAGAATTCTCATATTTCCATCTTTTGAGAGTCTGTTGAAGTTTATTATTGATCCTGAAAATGGTATTCCTCCCTGACCTTTTTATTTCTTCTCCCCAGAAAAAAGCGAAAAAAAAGATGTTATGGATTTCTGTTGCCAAACACAGCGCAATTTCATTTTTCCATCATTTTATTGTTGAACTTCAGACTCTTTTTTTATAGATTTTCCATCCAAACCTTATAGCTCCAGTCATTTTTTGATTTCTTAAGCTCTTTTCATTGCAAAAAGACATTCACCGAGAATTGCTGGTGCAAAAAAGGCTATTCCCTTTGTTTCATCTAACGTAATATCTCGTCCTGCTCCCCCACTCCAAATCAT
>JABXJU010000314.1 GCA_013375405.1 Candidatus Helarchaeota archaeon | reverse complement strand
TTTATATCTCGCTAGCAAGTAAGCAGGGTAATTAGTTTCGGAAGTTATAATATGGCGCAAAAAGTGAATATCTTTTCTCTTGACGGAAAAGCTAAAAAAACTATCACACTTCCTGAAGTTTTTCAGACTCCTTTCCGTCCAGATATCATAAATCGCGCTGTTGTTGCAATGCAAACACATCGATATCAACCGAAAGGCGTAAATAAAAAAGCGGGACAACGAAATACTGCTGAATCGCTTGGAACGGGACGCGGCATTTCACGAGTCCCACGAATTAAAGGTGGAGGAACTCCTGCAGCTCACCAAGGAGGTTTTGCGCCTGGGATTCGAGGTGGAAGGCAAGCTCACCCTCCAAAAGCTGAAAAAAATATCAGAAAAGAAATAAATAAAAAAGAAAGAATTTTAGCAATTCGTTCAGCCATTGCTGCTACAGCAAATAAAACAAAAGTTAGTGAAAGAGGCCATGTCATCGATGAATTAGTTGAAATTCCAACCGTTCTTGAAGATGATATCGAAAAACTACAAAAGACCAGTGAAGTTCGAGAAGTTTTTGAAAGTATAGGCGCAATGGGTGATATAATGCGCGCTTCAGTTAAAAAGATACGCGCTGGAAAAGGGAAAATGCGAGGAAGAAAATACAAAAGGAAGAAAAGTGTTTTAATTGTTGTTGGCAAAGATAATGGAATATTCCAAGCAGCACGTAATTTTACAGGGGTTGATATCTGTGAAGTTCGGAATCTTAATGCAGAACTCCTCGCTCCTGGCGGTCATTGTGGACGTTTAACCATCTGGTCAGAATCGGCTATTACACAAGTTAGTTCTCTGTTCTCATAATTTTAAAAAACATGAAGATAATAATTTATAAGTTGGAACTTTATTTAATCAAATTACTTTCCTATTTCTCGTTTTTTAAACCGAAGCCGTTTAGAGCGACATCTTCGGCATTTCGTCGCATTTATAGGGTTCCGTGCTCCACAACTGCGACAAATTTTCATAAAAAGTAGACTATGAACCGCAATTTGTTTTTTTATAGGATCTGTGATAGGCACTCTATACCATCTCTTTTACGATCGGATGAGGTTATGAGTTATTAATTTTTAGGTCTTCTTAAAGTTTTAGTTATTCTAATAAAATAAGCCCGAAATGACGCATTTTTTCAATATTTTCTTCATTGATAACTTCAAGTTCGAGTCCTGCATTCTTTACTGTCGTGAAAACATCAATTCCTACTGCTTCAAGAGAAGAACGGGCCTTATTTTTATGACGACAATACCGTCGAGCGACATCGGCTGGTATTTCTTTCATAAATTCCTCTTGAATGATACATTTTTTACAGAGCAAGCATGTACCAGCCGATAATGCAACAGCTTTAACAAATCCTTTAAAAAAGGCGGTCTTTTCAAGTTTAAAAATCGTCTTATTCATTTTTCTATGGTGTTCTAATATATTTTCTGTTGTGCCTTTGAACCCCACAAGAACAGCATGCGTGTATTGATCAATTAATTTTACAGTTTCTTCAGGAGGGGGAATAAACGGGGGACAACACAAGGAATTGCCATAATTTGAGCACCCAAACATACATTTCCATCTTACCCAGGACCCGGCTACTTCAATTTTATCTGCACTTAGATATTTAATAAATTCTTTCTCTGCGCCTGCTTTAACAGCAAGTTGAGTGAGTTCCTCAAGAAAATTTGTTATTTTTTCAGGTACCATTTCATTTCCCCTCACATCCAATTAAAATTCAATCCCATAGCGAGCTCCTATACCTTGTGTAGCAAAATAATGTTTTACTTGTTTCATTTGGGTAACTAGATCAGCTAATTCTTTGATTTTTGGATGAACTTTCCGGCCGGTAATAATTAATTCCACATGCTCTGGCTTATTTTTCATAAGCTCAAGCACTGGTTCAACAGGGATGAGCCCCATATCAATTGCTACACCGACCTCATCAAGTATGACGATGTCATAATCATCACTCATTATTATTTCTTTAGCAAATTCAATGCCTTTTTTTGCTTCCTCGATATCAATATTTTCAGGTTCTGCAATAAGATCTGGGCGGCCAAACTGCTTTATTGTAAAGTTTGCGATTTTTTTTGCATGGTCTATTTCCCCATACTTAACATTCCCTTTCATAAATTGGATCATATATACTTTAAAACCATGTCCGAGAGCTCGAAATGCCTGGCCTAATGCGCAAGTTGTTTTTCCTTTCCCAGAGCCAAAATAGACTTGAACTAGTCCTTTTTTTATTCTTTTTCGAGTATTACTCACGATTGTTTACTCCTCTTTAGTTGAGATAAAAAACTGTCAGAAACAGTTCCAGCAAGATTATAAACATTATATTTTTTCTCATAAATTTGATTTAAAACAGAATCTTTAATTGTAGGGTAGATATGGTCCATAACATGTTTCTCAATTCTATGTTGAATTAGCGCAATAAGTTTGTCTTTCAACCTCTTCTTTCGTTTCTTTTCTAATATCCCAGCTAATTCAATATGTTCTTTATGATTCCAAATTTCTTCTATCAACTCATCAACACCTTCCCCGGATATTGCATTAGTTTGAACTACGGGAGGACGCCATCCTGTTTGCCCTATATACATTACTGCATCATCAAGCATAAGATCGAGCTGAACTGCAATTTCTTCTCCACCAAGATCTTTCTTATTGACTACTAATATATCTCCAATCTCAGTAATTCCCGCTTTTTGACACTGAATGGAGTCGCCTAATCCAGGTACGTTGATTACAATTATTGTATCTGCTAATTTGAGTACATCAACTTCACTCTGCCCCGCACCCACCGTTTCAACGATAATTAAATCCATTCCGAATGCTTCGTATAATAAGCAAATATCATAAGAAGCTCGTGAAAGGCCACCGACAGCTCCCCGCGACGCCATACTTCTCATAAAAACCTTGTCAGTTTGAATACTGGACATTCTGATACGATCACCAAGAAAGGCCCCTCCACTGAACGGAGAAGTTGGGTCTATGGACATAATACCAATAGATTTCCCTTGATCCAATAATTTTTGGACGATTTGATTGATTAAAGTGCTTTTACCAACACCGGGCGCTCCAGTTAAACCAATTATATAGGTTTCTTTTGCTGTTTCGAAGTGTCTAAATATCTCATTAGCGAGTTCTGGGTCGTTCTCGATGAGCGAAATCAAACGCGCTAACGCAGTTCTGTCCTGTTGCTTGAATCTTGTAATTAATTCCTCTATATTATCAGTACGCACGAATACTCACCAATTCTTAAAACCTTTGAATTCCAATTACCAGTTTAAAAGAAATAAAAAAAAGTTTTGGGAAAAAAGATAGGAACTCTACTTTTTCACGTTATCCTTAATGAAGGTAACAATATCTTTTATTAATGAACCCGGCCCATAGACATTCGCCGCGCCAATCTCCTTCAAGGGGTCAAAATCTAAAGAAGCGATGGCGCCGCCTACTAACAGTAAAAATTTTCCATCCATTCCCTTTTCCTTTAACAGTTTAATGACTCTTGTCGTATATCCAAGGTGCGCCCCCGAATGGATGCTTAATCCAATCATATCCACATCCTCTTGGATTGCTGTTTCGATAATCTGCTCGCATGTTTGAAAACCACCGAAAACAACTTCCATACCCGCATCTCTTAAAGCTCGAGC
>JABXJU010000313.1 GCA_013375405.1 Candidatus Helarchaeota archaeon | reverse complement strand
AATGGGGTAAGCTTATTGATTCTATTAACGTTGTGAACGGCAGCGTTGTGGTTTACCCACCTTGCAACTTGATTGTCTATCATTGGGATGGTTTTCGGACTTGCCAAAGCAGGTAGAGTCAAGGGAATGGCAAGAACGTCTGTCTTAATTCCCAGCAATTTTCTAATTCTTTTCAGATTTTCCCTGGTTTGAGACTCGACAAACTGATGGACAACCTCCCATAATTGCCTTGGTGTGATTCTATGCTCTTGAACAAAATCAACTATCCTGGTGGTGCCTTTTTGACATCTACTTTTTTGAGAATATAATTTCCAAAATACAACCTCAAAGAATGCTGCTATGTTAGTAGGAGCGGTCTCCTGATAGTGATTCTCAAACGTTATGGTGCTATTTCGGTCACCTACAATTATCATACTAAGAAACCCAGGAAATTCATGTGCTCTCTCATAATCTCTCAAATTAACAGGATATGAATAAGCATCCAACGCTCTCGTCCAACTATCTGGCATTACCCCTCACCTCCTGATTATATCTTTTTAGCAATTTCACCTAATTTAGTATATACGAAATTCGCTTCTTGTTAAGTTTGGAGGATATATACGAAGTTCCTATTATCTTTCGTTTCGTTTTGCGTACAAAAGAAGTTGCCGAAGGCAAAATCAAAATTTTTTGATGGACCGTAAGCGGAATATAAAAAGTTTTGAGTAAGAATGGGTCGCGGCCGAAAGTATATATTGAAATACATAGGTTAAATCTTAGCAACTTCTATTAACTCTTCAATTATGGTTTCTGTAAGCAATTTTTGTCTATCAAAAAGGAAATTAAAAACTGCGGAAATATTTGTATATATTTGATTGTCAGGTTTTGCAAGTGCTAATAACTCATTCAGAGTAAAATTACAAAGAAGATAATACCTAATTCTCCCTTCAGTATATTCTCTTATTCTATCATCATTAATTTGTATTGTTGTTTTAGGTTCAATAAATTCGACGGGTTTTATATTTATTATACCCATATTTTCTTTATACATAATATCTTTGGTTAACCTTTGTTTAATTTCATTTTCAGTTACCTTTTCACCTTCGTAGACTACATAACCACAATTTGCTATACCTAATTTGAGTTTTGGAACTATTTGCATTATGCCATGCTTCAACGCTAATACTCTTTGTCTAGAAGGTTCACTCTCAAACAAGATAATTTCAGCTTCATTATTAGCAAAGCTAGTTAAAGGACTATTCATAAACTCATGAGGAGAATTTCTAATTAAAACAAGCTCATTTAGAAAAAAGCCATTTTTGACTAGTTTATGTTTTTTCAACAAATCTAATGTAGGAGAATTATAAGCAATAAAGTCAACACCATAATCATGATCAGACAATTTTGTTGCTCCGCCTCCCAGAATACAATATCCTTTTTTTCTAAAAAATAGTTGAGGTATCAAGTCTAAGATAGCATGCTCTTTTGTAAACGGATATTCAAAATAATTTGCATCTTTGACGCTATTTTTATTTTCGAAATCTTTATCTCTTTTGTAAAAGCTTCTAAAACAAAATATATTTGATAATTTTCTGATAATGTCTGGAATTTCGGTAAAATAAATATCTCCGGTAATCATCTTCTTTTCAATACTTAATATAGGGCTTAGTGATGTAGTTTCTATTCTTTTAGAAAATTTATTAGGATCTATTGCTGTTGGGTTTATTTCAAAAGAGTTAAGAAAGATAAATTTTTCTCTCAAATTTCTAATTTCGACATACTCGGGATTTTCAGAGAAAAAATTAATTCCTAAAGAACAAAGATATTCTTTTCCCAGCATTTGATAAAAACTATTCGAATAATCCATTATAATCTATTTATTTCTGTTTTTTTAGACTTTTCTAACATTTTTAGAAATCAAGATTGAAGATGATTTTATAATATTCGAGCCGATAGGCGAGACAAAATGTGCTGAAGGCACTTCCGTGACCCATTTTTATTTCATCTAACTTAATTATATAAACGAAATTCGCTCTTTATCAAATTTGGAAGGGTATAGGAACTTCGTATTATCTCTCATTTCGTTTTGCGGCCGCTGTTAAGCGCTACTGGTCGGGCGTTTCATAAATTCTCAAGCTGGCTAAGGCTCCATCTAGCCTCTCGAACGATGTCTGTATGTTCTTGATCATCCTTGGCAATCGATTGTAAAACCTTACGTACTCTTTCATCCTTAGAGAAGCGACCCAATGCCCATACTATCTTTTTTCTCATTTTGGTGCTGTATGTTTCAGAGTCTAAAAGATTCAATAATGGTTTTACGCTTGAAGAACTCCGAATGCTTGCCAAAGAATCCACAGCATTGGCGCGAACATGACTTCTCGAATCATTCAAGGCCGCTTCGAGAACCCTGATAGTCCTCTCATTTGGATAGTATCTAAGAGTGTATGCGGCTTCCTTTCTCAATTTGTAGCTTGGATCATTTTCAAGCACCTGTGCTAAGACATCGGCTACTCGATCATACTCAACTTCTCTGATTCTCGAAAACCAAAACTGGGTGATGGCGGTTTCTCTATTGCGCTCTTGATAAACTTCTCTTTTCTTGACCACCTTTAGAAGCACTTTGGCACAATCTTGTGACTTTTTGCTGCCAAGAATCTTTATTGCTCCATTGATAATCTCTACATCTTTCTCGTTTTCGATAATATCCTTACAGATATCTATAACTGGCTGGTCATCATAGACTGCAACATGATCTTGGGGCGAATACTCGCATTTGAACCAACTCTCTAATACGAATCTGAGATTATCATCAGTAAGGTCTATCTTACCACGATTTCGAAGGAAAAGTTCTAGCCTATCACGGCTAGCATATACATGGTGCGTCTTCCACTCTGAATAAGCAGTATTAAACAAATCGAGTACTGGATCAGTTGTATATTCCAGAGAAACAGCCTCACTAGCTGAATCAAGGTCCTCTTTCTTCAATTCTTGGATAACTGATGTTAAATGTTCTCTCACTTTTCTTTCAAAGTCATCAGGGCCATTATATTCCCAAATTAGGCCGTGTTGCTCAAGTTGCTTTCGGAAATCAAGAACTCTCCGAATCTGCTCCACTTCTTCTATCGACCTAAATGTGTAGGGCGCTTGATTGAAATAGAACATAATCCGTGGTCTCCCCGTCTTCTTCCAGTAACGATAAGCAAGATTGAATTCCTCCTGTGTGCCTGATTCAGTCAGTCCAGTATGTGTACCAAAACGTTTCCACATAATACCGATGAAAATATCGTATTGGCCTATTTGACGGCTTATAATTTCTTGGGGCCTACCCATGTCAGGAGTTGCATGTGTCTCCCAGCGAATAAGTTCCAGAACTAATTCTTTGTCTTTAGCAACTGATCGATTGAGTTCTTCAATCACTGGTGAAAGGCGTCTTCTTTCTTCTACAGCATCTCTAGGTGATGCAACAAAGACACGCAATTTTTGAAATTGCTCAGTCATTATCTTTGCTCCTTTTCCTGCCAGTTGCCCCTAACTCAATTATACACGAAATTCGCTTTTTTGGTTAAGTTTGAAGGTCCTAGTTGAGATTTCTGTAGGCAACTCAATTAGCAGAGCGATTATTGAGGCAAAATGGGGAAACGTATCCTGTAACTGAGACCTAGCTCCCAAAAAGATCGGTTGACACACCTTAGGAAATGT
>JABXJU010000061.1 GCA_013375405.1 Candidatus Helarchaeota archaeon | reverse complement strand
GATATCGATGCCTTGTATAAGCAGCTCGAGAAATGGCAAGCTGCACTTCGATTCAATAAGAACCTACAATCCAATTATGCACAAGAAATAACGAACTGGCGGACTTTACGTGACCAGTTAAAGGATGAAATTAAAGCGATTCGGGAAGAAGCCTTTGAGGAGAAGGCAGTTCGAGATGGAATCAATGCAGAAGTAGCTCAATTAAAGGAGGATCGAGCTGCTGCGAATACTCAGATAGCCACACTAAAACAAAAGCGTAATGATGCATGGGAACAAGTTAAAATAATTCGAAATCAAATAAGAGAAATCATCAATCGCCAAAGAAGTGCAAGGGAGCATCTAAAACCCATTTATCCTATGATGAAACGGATTGAAGAGATTGATTGGACGGTAATGACTAAATCTATGCCCTTTGAGCAAGAGGAAGTACTGATGGATGAATTAGAGCGAATTCTAAGTGAAATTTCAAAGCGAAGACAATCAATAGATTTTGATCGTACTCTTTTTGATTTCGAAGATGCTAAAAAACAGATAGATGAATTTCGAGAGGCTGCCCAACAGTATCATGAATTAATGATCCAGACTGTTGACGATGGAGAGAAAATTCACGAAACAATTTTAAACATTGTGAAAAAAAGTGAGCCCCACCACCAAGCTATGCAAGAATTATTCTCCAAAATTGACGAAATGCAAAAAGAAGAAGAAACAGCCCATGAAAACATGGTGGAAAATATAAGGGAAATGGAGCTTCTTCTAAAGGGTCAGGACGAAATTTATAAAGAACTCCGCGCTCTTGAAAAGAAACTCACCTACTTCAAAAAACTTAAAGCGATGGAGAAATCCAAGGCAAAAGCCGCGAGAGAGGAGAAAATTCTCGATACTAAAGTCGAAGAAGCTTTAACTAAATATAAGAGCGGGAAAAAATTAACTATCCATGAATTCACGCTTTTAATGAAAAAAGGGTTAATTAAAAACGAATAATTTTCTTGTGATTAGGGCCCCCATCCTAATCCAGGCCAGCCAACCGTCATATGCCACCCCATCTTATCAACAAAGATATACATGCTAGTAAGAGTTCCTCCGAGTCCATGCGAAATCGAAACAGTTAACATATTGGGGGTTTCGTAGAAATGCCACGCCCAGAAAGTTCCCGAGATAAAGGTAAAGGCGGCAAGAGGAAAATTGAATAAATGATAGCTACCAAATATTACGCCTGTAAATAAAGAAATAAAAATCCGGTTATTACGATCCTTCCCTGGGAAAACTTTTCGGAGTCGCACATGAATGAAGGAAAGGAATAGCACCTGTTGGATAAGTCCCCAACCAATATAATATACAAATTGAGCGAAAAAATCAATTATCAAGCTTTCTCCTTGAATCCACCCTTGTTCTACTAACCATTTTGAAAAGCCCCCTCCCTCAGGTGACGAGATAGTTCCAAAAAAAAGCGCAAGAAGAAAAATAGTACCAACCATGATTGATGTTAGAATGAGTAGTACGTCTTTTGCACTTTTTTTCAGGTTATCAGTGCGGATGAAGAGAGCTTTCCAACTCCCAAATCCACGTTCCGCCAACGTATCTTTATGTAGAATTTGCGATATAAAGAATATATAAAAAATGAGGATTCCTCCAATAATATATGCACTTAATAGAAACGGGAAAATATGCTCAAATGGGGCTACCACCAATATGATATAAAAATATGCTACTGAAACAATTATTATATCTAACGCATGCGACTTTCGAGTTCGCCAAAAACTTTCTTTTTCTTCCATTCTTTTTAACCTTTAATATTTTAAAGCTAAATCATAAAAGAATCGCGTAGCAAACATTAAATTGTCGATCGAGAGGCGTTCATTGTAACCATGCGGCATCGCACTCAGATCTTTCGCACTCAGATCTCCCATTTTCATAGGAACAAAACCATATGCTTTTATTCCTTTTCTTCGAAAATGGAGCATATCTGTGCTTCCAGGCGATAGAAATGGTACTAACTTTGCCCCTGGATCGAGATTTCCTATGGTTTCTTCAATCTTGAGGTAAAAATCCGTACCTGTAGGTGTTAAGCCCCCTGGTTGATCCAAAATTGATTCTAACTCGACCTCTTTAAATAATTTTTTACCTAAGATCTTCTCCAATTCCTTATAGAGATCTGTCCTATCGAATCCAGAGAGTAAACGTGCATCTAATGTCGCTTCACAGAGACCCGGAATATTGTTTTCTTTTTCTCCAGCTCGAAGTACGGTGGGTGTAATTTTATTTTGCACTAAAGGATAAAGTATATTATCAATTTCTTCCTTCATGACCTTCTTTGCAATCCAAACACCTAGTTTAATTAAGCGTTTTGAAGTGAATATTCTCTTTGTAAGCGCGGCCGCCGGGAGATCCATCGCCTTTACCGTTTCTTTAATGAGATCCTGAACAATAATAGGTGGTTTATACTTAGCAATTTTCTCCACAACTTTCATCATTTTAACAATTGCCATATTTTCTGACGGTCCTGGCATACTCCCATGTCCTGCATCCCCTCGTGTTCTAATTTTAGTCCAAAACATACCCTTTTCTGATATTTGGATTACATAGTTCGGAGTTTTTGTTTTGATTGGTAATAGTTGTCCGCCTCCTTCAGTGATCACGTTGTCCGCCTTAATCATATCAAATTTGTTTTTTACTAACCATCCTGGTCCAAAATACCCTCCAGACTCTTCATCTGCAGTGGCCGCAAACACAATATCACCTTGAGGCTTGAATCCCTCTCGATAAAGCCTAATGTAGGTCATTAATTGCGGCGCGGTAGTCCCCTTATCATCTAGCGATCCTCTACCCCAAATATATCCATCTTTTAATTCACCAGAGAAGGGGGGAACTTCCCATTTCTCCAAATCCTGTGATGGAACTACATCCAAATGTGAGAGCAATAATAATGAAGGGGCTGATGATTTCCCTTTAAGCCTAGAAATTACATTTCCGCGTCCAGGTGCACTTTCAATTACCTCAGCATCAATTCCCTCTTTCGAGAGCAAATCGTAAATCCACTCTGCTGCCTTCACTTCATTGCCTGGCGGATTTGTCGTATCAATTTTTACTAATTCTTGTAAGATTTTAATGGTTTCTACTGCAAAATCCTTTTCAAAGTCATAAATCTTCGTTTCATCAATATCCATCTGATTTACTTCCCTATAATCTCAACTTCTCAACATAAATCTACTTAATATTCTTATAATAATTCAAATAATTCGCAAGAGCACAAACTCCTCTATTAAATGATGGGAACACAGGTATTTGAGACGCGTGAAATTTGTCCCGAATCTTCCGGTATTTCCTTTCTAATGCAACATTATTCAAAGTATTTAGGAGTTTTCTTAAGATAATTACTATTGGGATATTAAATTCTTCTTTATAATCCCGCAGAACTCGATGAATTGCTCTCAAATCCAAAACGTAATCTACAATGAGGTCGTTGATTAAAACTGAAATATTAGGATCTCCCATAAATATATTTAATATCTTTCTATATCCTGAACCCCACCTAAACATTGGATTCCCCGTATCTAACGGATTGTTGATCGAGGTTCCTTCTATAGGTATATATTCTTTAAGGTTTTCCTTAACTTCTTCCGATAATTTCGGGATTCTTAACCCAAACCGATTAGATACATCTGTAATCGCTATACCAATACCACCCCCTCCACCAATTACCCCAATTCGATTTCTATAGTCAATGGTATTATCTAATGCCGGTAAATACGCCAACGCTTTTGTCGTATCAAGCAATTCTTCAAATGAATCCACCAAGAGAATATTATTTTGTTGGAAAAAACCCTTCCAAATTTCGCTATTACCTGCTAGAAACCCTGTATGGGATGCAGCAGCTCGTGCCGTGTCATGCAGCAGCTCACCCCTCAATCCACATTTCCATATAATGAGTGGTTTGTTAAAATCCTTAATAACTTTCTTTAATTTCCGGATATTCCGAACACCCTCAATATATGCAGCTACGATATTCGTTTCCGGATCCTCGTTCAAATATTCTAGAAAATCAGGGAAATCTAAATCTAATGCATTACCGTAAGAAATCACCTTACTGAACTTTAAATCAGAACTCTGCCCTAAAAGCACAAAATTTACTGAATGCCCTCCACTTTGGGATAACATTGCAATATTTCCAGACTCTTTTGGAAAATTTCCACCGGGAAGTAAAGTTATTCCGCCTTTTGCATAGTAAATTCCAAAACAATTCGGGCCTATAACACGAATACCATTTTTTCTGGCAATTTCAGCACATTTTTCTTCTATTTTTTTCCCTTCTTCTCCAGTTTCTTTAAAACCTGCGGTTAAAATTATGACAGACTTAGTTCTTCCCGCGCATTTCTGAATTTCCTCTGGAACCTGCTTTGCAGGAACTGTAATATATACTAAATCTATCGGTTCTGGAATATCTTCAAGCATCCACGAATCTAATCCATAGATTTTTTCCCCTCGTGGATTTACGGGAAAAATTTTCCCTGGATATTGAAAATCAAGTATTGCTTTCAAAAATAAATTTCCAAATTTGAAAGGTTTCGTAGAGGCACCTATGATTGCAATTGATTTCGGGTGAAAAAATGTTTTAAAATCCGGAGGAAGCATAAATGATAATTTTTCCTAAAAGATTAAATCTTTATGGTAGTCTATTTTTTCATATAGGATAATTAATGCTAATTAAATTAATGATGTCCTTCGAGAACCACTTAAATATGCAATGTCATCCTTTATAAGAAAGTTTAAAATGCAATTAACTAATTGGAAAGGTGAGGTTAGTATATTTGAGCTTTCCAAGAGGATATCCGTGAAATCTTTAAATTTGCCCTTCCAGAACTTGAAACCCAATCTAATTAACCAATATATGAAGAGAAACGCGTCAGAAAAAATTACGGATCCCTATGAAAAAATCTTATAAAACATGAAACGTATCGACTAAAGACGAACATCTACAGAATAAGGTCTGATTTATGAATATCGCTAATATACTTACTGTCATTCGGATACCAATAGCTATTGCTTGTATAGGACTTATTCTAGTTAGCACTGTTTTTTCACTAATTTTCGCTTTAACACTATATAGTATCGCTTGTTTCACCGATTTATTTGATGGGCTTCTCGCTAGAAGGAGAAATATAGTATCCGATACTGGTACAATTCTCGACTCTATCGCTGATAAGGTTCTTAATGTGGGTGTATTGCTTACATTTGCTGTGATAGGTGTTATTGATATTATTATTGTGGTTATCATAACGGTGCGCGAGATTATCATTACAGGAACACGTTTATATTATTTAGTTAAACATAATATTGCTTTGTCCGCAAAGAAACTAGGTAAATTCAAATTTGTATCTCAACTTGCAGCTATTATTTTTACTTTTGTTATTTATACGATATATTTAGCTTTTCCCCTCAGACCTAATCCTGAAATATTTCTCTATCAGACTTATGTCCCTATCTTTATGTGGTGCATTGCAATCATCACTATTCTAACTGGAGCATACTATATATGGAATAACCGTAAGATAATAATGAAACGTATAAACGAGAATAAAACATTAGAGCCGGTTTGAATTTCACAAAATCTCCAAAATGAATTAAATTGTCCAATATATTTCATTTTAAATAAATTGCGTTAATCTTTTGAGATTCAATTCTTTATTTCGAAAAGATTTTTAAGTTAATCAAAAATAAAATCCTTTAGAAAGTGAGTGAGGAGCTAAAATATATTGAATCCAGGTGAGAAGATGAGGGAGTTGGAGAGAATTAAAGGATCTATTATGAATCATAACCGGATAAGTGGTTGTTTAGGGTGTCTTATATGTCCTTTAGTCCTCCTCCTTATCGTCTTAGCGGTAGCAACACCTACAGTCCCCTATTGGGTAATTCCCTTAGGCTTGATTATCCTTCTTATTTCTGCAATAATCTATAACGAATTGAAAATCCCATCCTTTCAAAAAGAGGGACAAGAAAAATTAATTAATTTTGTAGAGGATGTGCGCCGATGTGCGTGGTGTAAGAAACTATTCTTCTCATTAGAAGGATCGGAATGTCCCATATGTCATTTTGGTGCTCATAAACATGATTTGCTTTCATGGTTTGTATTTGAACTTAATATATTTGCTATTCACTTCAAATGTGATACACAATTGAGACATGAATTAGCGAGAGGATTAAATGAGTGGAGACAAGGGATTTGAATCCCCGGAGGAGCTCGCTGCAGAAATTAAGCGACGAAAGGATTTAAATCGCTTATTGAATGTAGTAAGCTGTATTGGGCTAATATTAGTATTTTTACCAACCTATCAAGGTGCTGCCGGAGCGGCAATTGGAATCTCGGTTTTTTGTGCTGTTGTTTTACCGTGTATGATTTATTCATTAGTGAATTATTCCAAAATTAAGAAACTCCAAGAGAAAGGTATGGAACTACTGATGACAGCACAAATGGCTGCAGTAGCCATATCTGCACGACCTACCCCCCCTTCAGATGACTTTGAAGACGTAAATCAATTTAGAACTCCTCCAGAATTACCCCTCCCACCATATAATACAAATAAACTTGGTG
Source organism: Candidatus Helarchaeota archaeon (assembly GCA_013375405.1). Next base: position 15,074 of record JABXJU010000061.1, on the reverse strand, counting down.
ATAGTAACTGTATGGTCTGTAATAACCCCATTGTATCCGCTGAGCAAAAGTTTGTATGTGCACATTGCCAATTTACCGCCCACAATATTCATCTATTGATTTGGTTTGAAAAATATGGCACATGTCCTCGTTGTCGCACGAAATTACACATTTAAGTTATACTTCAAAATCAAAATGAATTCTATTCATCTTCACTTGTGTCTTTAAAGGTCTCTCTAAATATATCAAGTAATTGCTGAGCAAAATCTCCAAAAAATTATTGGTTTAAAAGTGAATAAACCGTATTAACCATATTTTTATCAGAGAAATTGAAAAGTAAGAGATTATCATCTTCAATGAATTCTATTTAATAATCTATTGGTTCTCCATTCGTAGTAAATTGAGTTATTGTTTTTTTAAATTAGTCTTCTCCTCCAAACATCTGTTCCATTAATTGATCTTTATCAATGTCAGTCAAAATCTACATCCTTATAACAGTATTATTCTCATCCTTCTCCATTCTAATGAACTCTTTCATTTTCTGTTTATATTCATCCCAATCGATAATAAATTCTTCCACTTTCTCACCTGATTTGATAATTTTCATTCAAACAGTTATTATTTTGATTTTTTTTCCTCCATTTCCCGTAATTTCCTGCGGAAGATTTTCCCCACAGGTGTTCTCGGTAGTGAAGTTAAGAATTCAATTTTCCTAGGATACTTATAACCTGCGAGTTTCTCCTTCGCCCATTCAATGATCTCGCTTTCTGTAGTTTTTTCCCGGAATTCCTTTCTAAGAACAATAAAGGCTTTGATTGTCTCTCCAATATTGGGATCGGGAACACCGACCACTCCTACTTCCAATACTGCAGGGTGTTCATAGAGCTTTTCCTCCACCTCACGTGGCATGACCTTATATCCCTTATACTTAATGATATCCTTTGTACGTCCCTCAATATAGAAATAACCGTCTTTATCCATTCTTGCTAAGTCGCCTGTTCTCAGCCATCCCTCAACTATCGTTTGTTCTGTGATTTCTGGTTTCTTCCAATAGCCTTTCATTACTTGTGGACCTCGTATAAGCAATTCGCCAACTTGACCAAGTTCTAATTCCTTTAAAGTTATGGGTTCGACTATTTTTGCATCCGTGTCTATAATTGGTATGCCGATGCTCTCTGCCCTAATTTCAGGTATCCATTCTGGCTGTGTGTGTGTAATAGGAGAGGTCTCAGTCAGACCAAATCCTTGCCCAACTTTAGCACTAGTTCGATCTTCCCATTTTCGTGATATTTCAGGAGGCAATGCTGCCGAACCTGAAGCTGCCCCTTCCAATGAGGAGAGGTCCCGTTTCCCTGATTTGAAATCAGGATGATTTACTAACATTTGAAACATGACTGGAACACCCACGAATAAACCAACCTTATATCTTTCAATATATTCCAATACTTTCCCTGGATCAAATGATCGAAACATGAGCATCATCGCTCCTGCATATAGAGTAATTATTACCACAGTAAATCCGAAGGTATGGCAAAGCGGAAGGATCGCGAGAGATGCAGCTTTCCCAAAATTCTCTTCATATCTTTCTCTGTCTGTCATGTTAATAGTAAGCAATACGTCTGCAATAAGATTACTATGAGTCAGCATTACACCCTTCGGTAGTCCAGTAGTCCCTCCCGTAAATAATAAAGCCGCTACATCATTTTGTGGATCAATTTTCACCTGAGGGGGCTTAGGTGGGGCGTCCTGAATGAATTCTTTAAAAGTAATTGCATCATCTTTCGCTTCTTTTGCGCCCAATAATATGATATTCTCCAATTCCACGGATTTTCTCGCTTTTTTTATGGTGCGGTAGTTGTCTCTATGCACAAAGACGGTATTAATGTTTCCTGCTTCCTTCAAAATGTGTATTACATCCCTCTCCCTTAATAAGGGATTAATTGGAGATACTGATGCACCACACTGTAAAATTCCTAACATGGAGAAAATAAATTCTGGTCTATTGCCTGTCATAATTGCTACAGAATCTTTTCTCACTCCTAACCCATGTAAGGCATTGGCTACCTTATCAGCATGCCAAAAAACTTCTCGATATGTATATTTCCTATTTGCAGGAACATAATAAATCGCGACATTGTTAGGAAGCTGCTGAGCTGTTTTCCGAACAAATTCCTGAACTGTAATGGGATCAAATTTTATCGATTTGGGCACGTTTTCTGGCCAATACTTTAACCACGGTCTATTTGGGTTCACATTATCAGGATTAAAGTGCTTAAAGTCAAACTCGGGCTCCCAATCTATTTCTTTTGTCATTATCAAACCTTCTTAATTAAACTTGACTCGAAATAATGATATAACTTATTCTTCTTATATAACCTAACGTTCATGAAATTCCCATCAAAAGGTGTAATTAAACCCAGCTATGAAATTCGCTGGGAATTCCTTTTTCATTAAGCCATGTTTTAAACTCGCTATCATTTGTAAAAATCTTTTCATCAAAACATTTTTTGATTAGATGGAGGAGTACAGTGGGAATATGTTCAGCTTTGATAGTCAACCAATATTCATAATCGCTGTCGCCCCAATATTCTTTAACGAACTCCCCGATATCATAACCTTCAAATACCAAATTCCCCTCATCAGTTATTTTAATCTCAAGGACTTGGTGATCCTTCCCAAATTTTCGATCATATATTGTAATTTTTTTCATATTTTTCTCACTTCGATTTTGCTAAATGATCACAAGTATAAAAACAGAATCAATTTATTAAAATTAATGAAAAATAATCATTTCAAAAGATTTACTATTTACGTGCGATGTATAGGCGGAGTTAATGTTAAGTAAAAGGTCTTTTTTAACACTAAAAGATTTATCTCCAGAGGAGATCCACTTAATTCTGGAGAAAGCAAAACATTTCAAAGAAAACCGTGAAATCTATAGGCAACAAGCACCCCTTCATGGCAAGACACTTAAATTGTTATTTCAAAAGAGATCGACGCGAACACGCGTAAGTTCCGAGTTAGCTATGTCCGAATTAGGGGGAAAAGCAATATTTCTCGGAATGGAGGACATTCATCTCGGCGTTAATGAATCAATTCGTGATACTGTACAGGTGCTAGGACGGATGGCATCAGGTATCTTAGCGCGTGTTTATAAGCACAAGGATCTGGAAGAACTACAAAAGTATGCAGAAGTTCCAATCATAAATGCTCTATCCAATAAGTTCCATCCGCTTCAAGCCTTGGCTGATTTATTCACAATTAAATCTCATTTTGGAACTCTAACCGGTCAGAAAGTAGGTTGGGTCGGTGATGGTAATAATGTCTGCCATAGTCTCATGATTGCCTGTGCCAAAATGGGGATAAATATGATGGTGGCAAGCCCACCTAATTATGAACCACTTAAGGAAGTCATAACCTACTGTAAGGAAATTGCTCATGCTGAAATTGCGGTTACAAATGATCCCATAAATACAGTTAGTGATGCTAATGTGGTTGTAACAGATACTTTTATCTCTTTGGGCCAAGAAAGCCAAAAAGAAAAAAAGCTACAGCATTTTCAAGGATTTCAAGTGAATTCCGATTTAATTAAGCATGCAAAACCCGATTATATCTTTATGCATTGCCTTCCGCGGCATCAAGAAGAAGTCACCGATGAAATTTTTTATAGTACCCACTCTTTAGTCTTCGATGAGGCTGAAAATCGCTTATATACAGTTGCTGCGGTGCTGAAAAACATTTTATAGATAAGTGAGGCGTCATTGTGATTGAAAAAGTTATTGAGTTAAAACGTGATAACATCACTCTTACCGGGATGCTATTTATTCCTGAAGGCAATAGGAAAAACCCTGCCGTAATTATCACCCATGGCTTACCTAGCACTCCATTACCTGTCCAAGAAAAAGGCTATGATGCGCTAGGTAGAAAAATTTGTGCTCTGGGCGCGGTTTCCATTATTTTTAATTTTTCTGGATGTAAGGGGTCAGGAGGCTATTTTAGTTTAAAGAATTGGGTAAAGGACCTTGACCTGGTATCAAAATATATCCAGAATTTAGAGGAAATAAACGCATCTAAGGTGGCTTTCCTCACCTTTAGCATGGGAACCATTCCGACGATATACCATATAGCTCAACAGGACAAGAACAGTCCGCTCTATCCCACATTTTTAATTATTTGTGCTTGTCCTGCCGCTCTCTCAAATAAAAGATTAGCAGAATTACGGCTCGGGATTCACCTCACTAATGACGCAGGTGGAATTCGTATAGAAAATGAATACGACCAGGAAATCGAACCTGAATTTAAGGAATTTTTACCAATCAACTGGATAGGTCAAATTACAGTCCCGAAATTCATCCTTCATGGCGCTCGAGACGACTTGATTCATGTGAAAAATGCGTATACATTATATGAAAAAGCCACAGATCCAAAAGAGCTCATCATTCTAAAAAACGCTGGACACAAACTGAGGCAGGATAAAGACGCAATGAGTAGAATTTTTGGGATTTTGGAAAAAAATTTATAAAAATCTCTTAAAAAGATTACTATTTCTTATTCTATTTTTTTTTCTTCTTCCGAGACGGCTTGTGACGTTTAGATTTTTCCTTCTCATCGACTTTTTCCTCTTCCTTATCAAATTGATCTTGGAAGTATCCCTCTTCCCAGATCCATGGCTCGCGTTTTTTTTCACCCTCCCACCGTTTATCTTTTTTCTCCATCTTAGCAAATTGATCTTGGTAATATTTATGCTTCTCTAACCAAGGTTCATCTGCCAGTAATTTTTTCCGCTTTTTCTTCTTTTTCGGTTTTTTCTGGACGGACTCGATTTCATCTGCCTTGAAAGGACCATATTGTTTTCGTTTCTTCCTTTTTGAGCGTACCAATGTCATCCTCTAACTAATCATCATCCATGTAGCCATCATAGTAATCGTCGTAATAATCATCGTACATACCTTTTCTTTCCCTTTCTTTGTCCTTTTTATCTTTGGCATCGGTACTATCCTGGTAATATTTCTCTTTCTTAAGCCAAGGTTCATCAGGCAATCCCCCCCACTTCTTTTTCTTCGGTTTTTCACGTACTTCTTCGACTTCATCTTCGCTGAAAGGACCCAAATCAATTTTCTTCTTTTTTTTCCCCATAAGTATCAAGACCAAATTATGGGTATTAAATTTTGTTAAAACTCCAATCATAAAAGTTTCGAAACATAAGGGCCATCCCGCGCATATCCAACTCTATAATAATATTCTCGGACTCCAATTCCGCTAGTTACTAATATTTTTTTGCAATCATACTCTTCGGTAGCAACGCGCTCTGCTGTCTGGAGGAGTTGCAAGCCATAACCCTTATGCTGCCACATGTCGCGTTCTGGTTTTTCCAATTTAAATGGAGCGAGAGGACCATATACATGTAACTGCCGAACGAGGGCAGACGGCAATGCGATTATTTCGGGGCGGTATGCATGTTCTGAGGGGATACGTAATCTCACAAATCCAATTAAAATATCTTGGCTTAAATCTTCATAGGAGATGAATAACTCCTCGCCATTCGAAGCGGGATATTTTTCAACTACGAGGTCTATCTCGTCCGGGTCCGGATCTTTATCGAATTTTAGTTTCACATGCCCTACCTCCCGGCACCGAATACAGTGACAGTTTAGATTCTTCTTTTTTAATTCTGCATGGATAAATTCCCGGAGATTGCTTTTGTTGGGACCTGCATCAATGAGCTGCACGGGGATATCCCGCTGCACCCGCTGAATTCGAATCCACTTAGGAAATTTTTTCCAGACACCCACCAGAAGCTTAACCACTTCATCGGTAGTATAAGGTTTATATTCCTCCTTCATCCACATATCGTATAATTCAGTTCCTTTAATAACGAGTGTTGGATAGATCTTCAATTCGTCCGGTTTGAAATTCGGATCTGTAAATATCGTTGTAAATGCATCTAAATCTTTTTGTGGATCGCTTAGGGGCATGCCAGGCATCATGTGATAAACCACCTTGAGACCTGAATCCTTAAGAAGTTGGGTTGCTTTAATGACATCTTCAACTTTGTGCCCCCGTTTTACAAATTCATAAATATCATCACGCACATTTTGCACTCCTATCTCAACCCGGGTCACACCCCAATCGAGCATTCGATCAATATAGAGCTGGTTACAAAAATCTGGACGCGTTTCAATTGTAATTCCAGTATTTCGACGTGTAGATTGTTCACAAATTTGTTCAACTTTAGAAAAGGATGACGTTTCAGTTTGACATATAGCTTCTAAACACCGTTTCACGAACCAATTCTGATAATCCTCAGGTGTCGCTAAAAAGGTACCTCCCATTATGATTAATTCGACTTTATCAATGTCGTGCCCTATTGTTTTGAGTTGTGAGAGCCGATTAGTTACCTGTCGAAACGGATCAAATTCATTTTGGATTGCTCGGAGGGTTGCGGGTTCTCGTCCTGTATAACTTTGAGGTGCACCAACGTCCGGTCCTCCAGGGCAATAGAGGCATTTACCATGTGGGCAAGGATACGGTTTAGCCATAACCGCGACAACTGCAATTCCTGAAATAGTCCTAACTCGCTTAGTTTTCAGAATCGGGCGAACTATTTCACGCTCTTCCTCGGTTGCAACTTCAAGAATATCCCCATTTCTTGGTAATTTGGAAATTTTATATTTCCCACAAACCTTTGCTTTTATTTGAGCAAGTTTCTTTGCATTCTTAACTTTGCCATTAAGAATTTCATTTAGGATCTCACGACAGACCAAGCTGAGTTGCTTATCGTCCACTTCAACCACAAAGAATACCTCGAAATATCTTCAAATCTAACTATTCTAAGCAAAGATCTTTATTTAAAGAAATTGAATCTATTTCTTTCGATTTGAATTTCAAATGATTTCAAATTAAAAATCTAAATTCATCGACTCGTAGTTGCTTTGGGAGCTATAACTCAATATTTCATTAAGAAAACTAAGAAAGTTCCCCCAAAATTCGGTTTCTTATATTTTTCTTTAAAAAAATATGCAACTTTTACCTAATTTTTTATATCCAATATTTTCTTTCCTTAAAACAGTGATTTAACTCAGATTTAAAGAGTAATTAGACCTTGTGATGGAAGAACATGGAGCGAAAATCGCACAATTTGGTTCAAATAGAATTCTTTCAAGCAAAGGATTGTCCTTATTGTCCCACCGTACGTAAAATGCTACTCGAATTAATTGACTCAGAGTTAGGAAAGCATGTTATTATTGCAGAAATTGATATAAATAGCCCTATAGGACGTGAACTGGCAAAACACTATCAATTAAAAGGCGTTCCCTCAATTGCCATGAATGGAAAATTGAAATTTGCCGGAGTTCCGCATCCCCTCCTATTTCTAAATGAAATCAAACGGTTACTAAAAGACAATAAACGCCCAAAGCCAAAATTACAAAACCATGATTATATAAAACGTTCCGAACTCCCCAAAAAGGATGATACTGAGCTCTCTTTTTACACTTAACTCATAAAATCACCCAAGAATTAGATGAACTATTTCTCGGAGAACTAAAATCAGTCAAATATTATGATAATTAGATTAGAATTAGCTTAAAATTCTTCGTCAACCATATCAAGATAGCCACTTTTATCAAGCCATGCGGCCTGTGCGCGGGTATATCGATGAACAATATCGCCTCGTTCATCTTGGAAGGGCCATGGTGATACTAAAACGATATCATCTTGTCTAACCCAAAGTCGCTTTACAATTTTTCCTCTGATACGGCACAAGCGTAGCTTTCCATCCATACACTGGACTCGTACACGCGAACCACCAAGCATTTGAAGTGCAATACCTAATACCTCACCTTCAATAGGCGTACGGATTCTACGAATGACTGGTTGACCGCTTCGTGATGATTTACCCTTATATTTCTTCTTCTTTTTCTTCTTACCCCTTGGCATATGGGAATATCCTTTCAAATTTAATATTATCGAATATCTTTTCTTTATAAACAATCAATTTTCCATAAAAACCTTTTGGAAATTTCTATGATGAATTTTTATAAAACAAGTCTTTTGTTCTATGAGGCAGTTTCACTCTAAGGTTTAAAGAACAACTAAAAGCCTTTTATCACCAGCCTCTCTAAACTTGGCTTTTTTAAATTATTATTATTGATGCTGAATACGTTTATATGGAACATAATCGATGAGACTGGGAAGTACCTTGCTGATATTATAAATATTTAATCCAATTTGCTGAAAAATCTAAGGTATGACCTTATCCCAACATTTCCTAAAAAGGCTTCAGTTTAACCTAAGGATCGAATTTCCTTTATAGCGTCACTTTGCTCGGGATGAGCTGCATCATTATCCTTTTAACAATTATTATCTTTTATCGGAAAAAACTCGAAGTTTAGAGGATTGATTTCTTAAAAAAAATATATATTGTACCATTACTGAGGTATAATATCGAAAAAAGAAAAATCTTTTTGTAATTTGAAGTACTTGGTTCAATCTACTGGAAAATCTCTCCCCGAGAGCTGGTTTTAAATGGGTTTGAAGGCCTCACTTCGTCATCAGATGCGTATCTTTAAGTATTCATTACTGATGGCTATCAGAAGCATGCGGCACCGCCAATTCCGGACTTTTTTAACCGTTTTAGGAATTCTTATCGGAATTACAACGTTTACAGCATTGATGTCCGTCGGGGTTGGGCTGCGTACTCAAATGTATCAGATTTTGAGTCAATTTGCGGGAGCAAGCATGATTGTCATGAGCAAAATCTCATCCACTCGTCCTAGTATTCCTAATGCCGTTGTAGATTACCTTGAACAAATCGAGGGCATTAATAATACCGTCGGAGTTATCGAAGACTTCGCTGATGTGAATGGACAAATGGTGATGCTCACTGGAATTGACTCTGAAGAAATGGAGTTCCTTATGGGGCTCAAGACGGTCAGCGGTGATAGATTGAGTCAGGCGAAAGATAGAGACCGCGCATGTGTCATCGATGTAGATCTCCAAGAGAACTTGGGACTCCATGTAAATGATACTATCATCGCATCTTCTGGTATCTCAGGCACCTTCATTGAGTTGGAAATCGTCGGGATCGTAGAATCATTAGGATTCTCGGACATGGGAATGATGGGGGGCGGGATGGGAGGCATGTGTTTTACTGAGTTAACGACTCTGCAAGAGATGTTGGTGACGACAAATGTACAAGTTATATTAATAGGGCTTGATGAGGATGCGGATACGGATGCAGTAGCTGACGCGATAATTGCGGTTTATCCAGAGGCGCAAGTAATAACGGAAGAAGAAATTCTGGCAATGATGGATCAAATCATAGGTATCATTAATGGAGTACTTTTAGCGCTCTCAGCTATTTCTCTAGTGGTCGGAGGTCTCATGATTATGTCAACTATGACGATGTCGGTGCTGGAGCGAACTCGTGAAATCGGAATCATGAAATCCATTGGGGCCAAGAGATCCCATGTTCTAACCATATTTCTCACCGAATCTTTTCTGATCTCCCTGATTGGAGGTGCTCTAGGATCTCTGGCTGCCATTGGAGCAATCCTCTTCCTGTCAAGTTTTATGGAGTCATCTTATGGGTTTGCGATGCCCTATTCGTTCGAACCTTGGATTTTCATTACAGGTATGATGCTTGCAGTTGGGATCGGATTAATAAGTGGAGCGTATCCTTCTTTCCAAGCTGCAAATGTTAAACCTGTTGAAGCATTACGATATGAATGAGGCAGATGAGATGACACTTGAAAAATGTATATTGAGATTAGCAATGGCATCCAGATTATGTGATAATCTTATTTCCAAGGAACTATTTGTCTTGAGTTCCTTAATTAAGGAGTCCGGCTTACGCGTTTCTGATATTCACGCCGTCTTAGAGGGAAACAAAAGTTGGGTAAGCAATTTGTGTTCGCGATTGGCGATTGCCGGGCTCGCTTCTTCTGTAAAAAATGGGCGAGAAGTTTATTACAGCTTAACCGAAAAAGGAGAAAAGGTAGCAGATCACGCCTTTAACTTAATTCATAGTTTAATAAAAGCGGAAAAAATTCCCCATCATTCAGGTGATAACACTTTTCTTCTATATAGAAACCCAGATTATGAAAAAAAGGATGAAATTAAGAAAATCATATATCCTATTCATACTCATAAAGGCGCTATACTCTATAATGAAGTAGGAAAATATCTTTTATTCATTGGGAAAGATCTAAAAAATAAACTCTTAATTCTAAAAATACCTTTAAATGATATCGAATCGCTTAATGAATCCTTTAATCATTATTATAATCGGAGGAAACGACTCCGCCCAACGCCATTAATTATTGAATTTAGGACTCCAATGGAAGAAGGTCTCCAAACCGTTTATTTTTTTATAAATTATCATGTAGTGAGGGGAAGTACAAATAATTCTGAATGGGCTAACTTATTAAATAAAGCCTTAAATCAAGTTCAAATGAAATCAGAAAAACCTAATTCCTTAGAATCGAAAAATGAAATCATAACAATGACAGAGGGGCGCAGGTGAATAAAAAATGGTAAAAACAATAGTTAAACTCAAGAATCTCACTAAAATTTATGACTTAGGAGAAGTTAAAGTTCACGCACTGCGAAATGTTAATTTGACAATAGAAGAACAAGAATTTTCCTGTATTGTGGGCCCTTCTGGCTCTGGAAAGACCACCTTGCTTAACATGATTGGTGCCTTAGATCTCCCTTCCTCGGGACGTGTCATTGTAGATGGAATCGATATTACTGATTTTTCAGAAGGAGAAATTTCTGATACACGGTGCAAAAAAATTGGTTTTATTTTTCAATTCTTCAATTTAGTGCCACTTCTCACTGCAATTGAAAACATCGAATTACCTATACTTTTTTCGGGTGAATTAACTGCTCGGGAAGCTCGTATACGTGCTAAAGAGCTATTAACTTTAGTGGGGCTAGCTGATCGCCTTTATCATCGCCCAGCAGAACTCTCAGGTGGGGAACAACAGCGCGTAGCGATTGCTCGAGCGTTTGCGAATCGCCCTGCTATTGTCTTAGCGGATGAGCCCTCAGGCAATTTGGATAGGATCACAGGCATAGAAATTCTCCAATTGATGAAACAGCTGAATAGAGAAGAGGGGCAGACATTTATAATTGTTTCACACGACCCTGCTGTTGCAGGAGTGGCTGAGCGAATCATATATGTAATAGACGGAAGAATTGTAAAGGAGCGCCCACGTGGGGTTGCTCCTCCTGATGATGTACTCGTATCCGAGATGAAAATCAATCAGGAAAAAGAATTAGCTCATTTACGATTTCTCAAAAAACAGATTGAAATTTTAAAACGTGATCTCTTAATTTTCAATCAAAGAAGGAATGAGATCGATCCAGTGCTCTTTCGTAAGATAAAAGAGCAATATGCAGAAATGGTTGAAGACTTAAGAAAAAAAACCAGATGGTTGGTGAAATAAAAAAGGGTGAAGAACTATGAAAAAAAGAACTAAATTATTTTCAATCGGATTACTTGCAATGGTATTATCGCTTTTGTTCATTAATGGTTTTATGCAACTCCAGTTTATGTATATTGGATCGAATTCAGGTTCGAATGGACAATATCCTACCTTTGGTACTACTGAAACACAATACACTGTGATTTACGGAAATCCCACCGAATTAACTGTCGAGAAGACGGAAACCGTCTCAATCGATATCTATCCGAACGGATCGGTGAAAACCCAACGAGTAACTGTCAATTTCATCTTCGAAAATGAGGCGGATGAGAATTGCAGTTTTAATCTGATCGATAGGGCTGAAGGCTGCGATCTAGACACAATAAAGTTTCAGAAGGGAACGTTTCCATCCCTTTTGCCATTCGAAGTAATAAAATCAGACGAGGATTTTGGAGTCGCTGTTCTGAAATGGTCTAATATCACAATTCATGCGAATTCACGAGCAGAGTATGGCTATATCATGGATAATTATAACCCCATACCTCTCCAGATTGAAACTGAGTACTGGGTAAATGGAAGTCTAATTGATATTGATCCCCTAAAAAACGAGATTAATGCGAGTATAGGCTCATTTGTGTCGAATATTATTCGTGTGCGTAATATCCAACAAGGTCTCTTTTCCACTTCTAGCACGGTGAAACCGACTACTATCTGCTTAATTACACTCATCTTACCTTATGAAGAAGATGAGGAGGACCGTGATTTGGATGAAGTAATTTATAGTACCGCTCCCATCATGACCACTGAACTTGGACCCATTCAACAAGTTACGTTTATTGCTTTAGGAGATAATTATGAGATTAATTGGTCAACCACAGTCTTAAAAGGAGGCGGTTGGGGAATTATTGAGTTACAACCCATCATGTTCAATCTTATACAAATTTCTGAAATAACAGGTGTTTTATTTGATGGTATCTCTGCCTTACTGGGTATTGTAGCAGCGCAACAGGCATATTGGGCGGCCCTTACATTAATGGCTATGATCGAAGAATTGATGGGCATGATCGGCTTAATTCAGATTTTACTTAATGATATTCAAACTCAATTAGGAATGCTTACTATGTCAAGCTATTCACTTATCAATTGCTTACTACTTACCCTTGTTGAAATCGATTTCACGAAAACTTCCCTTAATACCATCTATACGCAATTAAACGACATTTATGAGTCTAATATATTGGTTGATTACGGGCAGGATGGCAATATATCACAAGAAATTCGACGGATCCTTGGAATGGGGTTGGAAGGTTATGATCCCATACTTTTATATGGATCGAACGCATTTTATGGTATCGGAACACCATATATGAGCATTCCATTAATCCTTGATTACTATAGTGACATCGAAAGACGAATTATCGCTTCATTTGGGGCCCAACTAATTGAAATCCTGGGGAGTCCCGCCATCATTAATTTTACATCAACAGTTGATGATTTTTCATTCATTGTTAATGCAACAGCTACTAGAATGCCCGATAATACTACCGATTTTTATACTCTTATTGATATTGCAAACCTCACCATTCCCCTTGCTGAAATCCCACTTTTTGGTCCTATTTCTCTCAATTTAACGCAACGATATGAATTTGAATTATATGATGTCCCGGGAAACAGAACATTATTTAATTTAATTGATCTCTTATTTGGACCGCCTGCCATTCCATTTGAACTATTTCCGACCATTTCAGGATCTCCAGGATCAAATGTACCTGGATTTTATACATGGATACTAGATATGCTACGTATTGGAAAATCTGCTCTTTGGACAACTATAGGAAATTTAACCCGGTCTATATCTACACTAATGCTTCTTCTAGATTCGTCATTCTCACAAGAAACTCTAAATCTGATCAATCAAACCCTTTCTGGTTCAAGCGCCATTGACCTTGCTACTCCTATCACTCTGGAAACTGGATTTACGGGGATATCCGACTTGATGGGACTATTTTCTGGGATGGAAGAACAATTCAAATCTCCATTCGGAAGTTCTTTTGGGGATTTGATGCCAGATACGGGATCACTTGGTATTCCAGTTGACGGTGCAGACATGTCGCTGCTCGAGAATTTTGAATTCTGGACTGCTTTAAAAATTTATATGGAACCTGTACCCCGTATTCGACAATTCCTTAATATCACTCTTCCTTTAGATTTTGGAAATATGACCGGAGGCATGGATATGGGTGATATGGGTGGCATAATGGGTGGATTGGGTGGTATGATGGGTGACATTGGATTTATTAAGTCTGCAGAGAATGGGAACATGGGTGATTGGAATTGGTCTTATGCAGGTTTAACAACTGTTGATTTGACTCAGGTGAATCAAGCGGAGGACTCGCTTAACTTCAAGCGGTTTCAAATTCATGCAACAGGAAATGTTGATACTGGGAATATTACACTGATACAACGTTTCAATTACACTATTCCTGCGAATCAGGTGACGTATCGTCTAAGAACAAGCGATACAAGCCCAGTTCTTTCTGTAGTCATAGTAAGTCAGAATGCAACTGGACACGACGTCTATGCAGTTCAAATACATAACCTCACCGATTTATCCGCGGATAGTTGGCATTCAATGACCTACGATCTAAGATCTACACAGTACTGGGAGTACTATGATAGCACCTTTGATTTGGAACATATTAAAGGTGTTGAATTATGGATCACTCCCCATACGGATTCAACCGTGAATATCGACATCGATTATATCAATTTTTCTCGCGAAATAATTCCATATCCCTACGATATAACCATTCTAGATGGTTATTTAATTGGTGATGGGATTGAAATCTTTCCTAATATCACCACTTGGGATAAATGGACAACTGGATTAATGATGACTGCGGTACAAACGGATGATATGAATGATGATGGTATTAACGATATAATAGCTGGTTCAAATGATGGCAATGTTTATCTCCTCAATGGAACAAATGGAATTCAACTGTGGAATTTTTCAGCTGAGGCTAGTATTAACAATCTCTTTCTAGAGGATCTAAGTGGCGATTCAACACCTGAAATTATTATCGGGACCGTAGATGGGAATTTCTATGTAATCAATAAAACCAAGGGCGTTCTCTGGAACTTCTCGATCGGAACGAATGTGGATTATCTCATTACTGGAAATCTTACAGGAATTGGGAATAGCAAACTTATCATTGGAACTGATAACAATATCATTGTAGTTAATCATACTGGAAATTTATTCTGGAATCAGACCTTGAAAGGTACAATCCGAGCCATCGTCGCCGATGATCTTGATGGGGATGGAGTGGAAGAAATCGGCGTAGCTACTTCTAAATTCAGAATTTATGTTCTCAATGGAACGAATGGAACCATCCTTTGGGATTACATAACTGAAGAACGTCCAACTCATCTTATAATTGGTAATTTTTTGGGAAATGCAAATCAAGAGCTCCTCTATAGCACAGATACTGATTACTGTGTAATTCTTGATGGAACCCAAGGGACTCATATACGTAATTTTACCACGGACTCCCTAGTAAGGGGCATTTATGCAGCAAATTTGAGTAATAATGCATATGATGATATTTTACTACACACTGGATTAGTAGATGGTCAGAACCTATCCGCATTTGAAGGCAA
>JABXJU010000060.1 GCA_013375405.1 Candidatus Helarchaeota archaeon | reverse complement strand
CCCCAATCGCCTGAGCGTGCCAGGTCCGAAAGTGCCACTCTGGGTGACACCCGGGAAAGATGAAGCCGACGCCCTTCTTTTTTTCAAATATGACCTGCTTTTATATTTAAAATATAATCTACAATTTTTAATAGAAAAATTTAAAATATCGCTATTTTATAGTTTGATTCACTTTGTAAAAAGGAGATAGGGGTGATACTTTGGTATTTTACTGCCCTTATTGCGGGATTGAAGTGGAAAAAGAAGGAATGGCCTGTCCAAAATGTGAAATAGAAGCTATTATCGATGAACAGAAAGAGAAGACGGAAGAAATATTAGAAGAAAAAGTGGTGAGTCCGACTCCAATGGTGAGTTTGACCCCAGCTCCTGTAACGACTCCTCCAACTACTTCTCAACTCTCTGTTGAAGAAAGAGGAGAGAGCTCCATGAGTTCTCGCACAGAATTACCCATGGAGAAAATATTTGATGAAATATTCTACTTGAGAAATTACCGAAAGAATAACCTTTACATAATTGCTGGAACTTTCATGTTTATAATTGGGTTTCTGATTTGGTTTATGTGGAGTATTTTTGATGTGTGGAAAGGTTACTTTGGGTATAATGATCCCTTTTGGTTTATAATTACTGGAACTATAGTTGGAGGTATTTTGGGAGTAGTATGGCTTATAAGGGGGAATGATATAAAACGAGGCATTCCCTATACATTAAGACCCCGAAAATCATTGAAAAAATACCGGGTATTCAGAAAACATCTCTATAATCGATTGGGATTAGTGCCCAAAACCTACTATCAACCAAATATGAGCATCGAAGATAAAGAAAAGGATTTATTATTATGGGCATCGGATAAAAGATTAGGCATTGGATTTAAGATCCTGCAGTATGTAATATGTGCTCTTATTTGTCTTGTGGCTATAATTCTTATAAACCAATATCCTGCTTTTTTCGGTTTGACCCTCATCCCCTTAAACATTCTGATATTTATGATATTAATTGGGATTTTTTCAATAGTCCCCAATAGCATCCGAAAGTATTATTGTCTTTCCCCCATCTATTTTACATATTGGATTATGGATAAGTGGATGAGTAAAGACCAACAAGAACCCTACGGTACCTATTACAAGCCTTTATATGTCAATTTACGATTAATTACTAAAAATTACCTCGATTTAGAGATTAAACAAATTAATGAAATCGTTGCGAATATTTTTTCATATTTTATTGTTCGTGTAGAGAAAGATATTGAAGATTCAGCGAATATTGATAAAAAATTAAGCGAATGTTTGAAAAATATTGATGATTTCATCAAGAAATACGCAATCGACCACAAAAATTATTTAAGTAAAAAGAAAGCGGAACGTATTAAATTCAATAATGATCTAGACCAAGCATTAGAACATGTCTTTTTCAAATTTCTATTAATTGCTGACGACATTCAGCGATATAATGAAAAACAAATCGGAAAGGTTTCCATTAAATTCAAAATCACCTGGAAACAACGTTTATGGGAAAACTTTTCCAAATTGCTATTCTCTGCTGGTGCGGCTTCAATCATTACAATTATAACAGGTTTAGTATCAACAATGTGAGAAGGTGAGGTGCAAAGACGGAAAGATAAAGCCGACGTATTTCTTTTTTATTCTAAAACTTTTCGCGTATATGCGACGCCGGGAGGGGTGAGGTCGACGATATTTCCTTCGATTGTAATAAAGAAGACATCTTTCAAGAATTGGAGATGATACTGCAGAGTTTTTTTGTCTAGGTCCAGATTTTTTGCGAGTTCATCCGTTGATAGGGCTTTCTCTTTGAGCATGGTGATAATCGTTCGCCTGACCGGATTCTGCATAGCGCGAAGGGCTCTTCTATGTTCATCGAGCGGATTTCTTTGCGCATCTTTTTCTAGTACCCTTTTTCTCCAAGCTTCAAGATCCTCATCACTCATCACCCTATAATTTTTCCGTACCATCGCAACCACATTAATAATAGAGGTAACTTCATTTATTATTAATAGAGTTGTAAAAGGTAAGAAACGAAATCAATCGTGTTGAAGATGATGGAGAATTTATTAATCGCAATTCATAATGTGACGGGAATTCAAAAGATCAAGGAGTATACGCAGGTATTAGTAGGATTTCGAATCAAAACCGTAATTATTTCGAAGGCGGTCGGGTCTGCAGCGATGTCAGGAGTCCCGCAAGCGCAAAAGTTGATTTTCAAAAAAGGGGGAAATCTATTATATGTGGAAGATATACCGGATGTAATAGAATTATTGAATCCTGATGAAATATATGTTATAGCGCCCCAACCGTATGCGAAACACAAATTTGATCCCGAAGTGGTGGTCCAGAAGTTAAAAGATAAGAAAAAAATTTTAATAATATTTGGAGGCAGTAATCCAGGGCTCTCAAAGCGGGAATTGGATTTTGGGATTGATTCATATCTTGAGGTTCCCGCGGATATTGGTACTATTGGGACGGCGGCGATTATACTTTATCAGATTTTCAAACGTCTCTGAAAAATTTAAATAAGGCAATAAGAGTTTATTGTTCTGTGAATAAAATAGTTTGGATTGAATATATTAGAAGAAGCAAGAAATGCCGAGATCTTCCAGTCTGGTAGGAAGTTAGGATTGGTGGCTTAATTCTAACCTAAAGCAGGACTGCTAATCCTGTGGTTTCGGCCGCGAGGGTTCAAATCCCTCTCTCGGCGCTAAATTTATTATTACAAAAATGGATGAGTTGATAGACCCGACACTCGACACCTTCCCGATTACCGAACTTCTCTATCTGGTCTCAGACCAGTATCCTATGAGCATCGCACGTTAGGACTTACGCTGCTCCATCCCTGGTCTCGCTGGGTTCGCCCATTGGAGGATAATGACAACTTCCCTTCAGAAGAGGCCTTATCCACCGCCAATCCCATAGGGCCAGTCCTCATTGCCGTGATAGAGCTCGTATAGCCGTTCCGAGAGCCTCACATCGGCTTTTATACCGCCATATAGAGCATTTGCGGTCCGGAATTACTTCCTTCAGGTGCTGCCCTGGACACCCTATTAGTCTATCAATAACTAAAAATGAAGTTTATTCATTTAAATCTTATATATATAAATCCAAATTTTGTTAGATTAGTGAGGTATGTCTTATGGAGAAATTCAAAGGAATGCCTATTTCTGCGCCTTTATATGAATTCAAGAGGAATGAGAAATTTTTGTATCCGGATGCAAAGATTTTATTTGTGTCGTATAATGTCGAGGGGGAAAATGTAAAGGAATTAGTTCCTGCGCCGTTGAAAATAGCGAAATCTCCGATGGTAATATGTTTTGTTGCGTATTATGAGAAGTCAGTTGTGGGGTCGTCCCCAGATGCCCTTACATCATGGGGATCGTACCACGAAGCAGCAACCTTAATTGAAGTGAAATTAAAGACGGAGACATCAAGAGTCAGAGGGTGGTATTGTAACAGTATATTTGTAGATAATGATGCTGCCATGGCGGTGGGACGCGAGATTTACGGCTTTCCTAAAAAAATAGCAGAAATAAAACTATTTGACGAAAACGGAAAAAAAGTAGGCACGGTAAAACGAAACGGAATTGTTATAATGAAAATTGAAGTTGACCCCATAAAAGATCTAGAGGAGCTCCCCAGCGGTGAAATCATTAAAGCTATAACTTTAAAACATTTTATTAATCCCGAGTGTAATGCAATTGAATTATCGGAATTCATCGCCACTGATCTAGTATTTAATCCAAAAATAATCAAAATGGGAAATGCTTCAATCGAATTTAACAAATCAGAAAGAGATTTGATCTATCTTCTGAAACCAAAAACGAATCCCTTGGGCGTCTATACAAATTCCGATGGTATATTGCCGCCTGGAAAGGTAATACATAAAATCATTTAAAAAATTTATAAATCAAATAGGAAAGAGGAATCTCATGAGCATGGGTGGTGTAAAGGGAAAATATGAACTTTGGAATAAATTAATTGAAAGATATACTTATTTAAAAAAAGTTGCAGATGCTATAGCTAAATCCAATGAGAACTTCTTGCTTGAAGCAGCTTTTCTTGGTATAATACTTGATTATTATAAAAGTCTCTATAATGCTGAGACGAATAAGATTCCCATCGTGTTGACCAATGCTGGCATCCCAGTTGAATTTTCATATGCTGCAAAGCTATTTCCTTTATTACAAGAAATGGGCACCAATCTATTGGCCGGCGCGGGCTCCCAAAATCATCTTAATTACATTGATTTCGCCGAGAAAATGGGTATTCCGATGGAGAATTGTAACAATATAAAGATTTGGATTGGGGCCATGATTCAAGATATAACTCCAAGACCGGATATAATTATTTATGCGGACTTTCCATGTGATAGCACTACTATTGAATGGCAAATAATAAAAAATTATTGGAGAGTTCCTACGTTTGCATTTGATGTTCCTTATTGGCATTATGACAAAACTAATGAATTCTATGATGAAAAAACGCTCCCATACTACGTTTCGCAATTAAAAGAAATGATTAAATTTATTGAAAAGAATACACATACAATTATTACATTTGACAAATTAAAAGAGAGCTTTGAGCGCTCCAATCAAGCAAGAAATTACATCCTAGAGATTCAAGAGCTATTAAGGGCCAAGCCAAACCCTTTGAATTCAGATATTTCTTATACGCTTTACTTAACTATCCTGACTTCCGGAGGGCTCCCGGGAAAGCCGGTTGAGTACATGAAAATGGTAAGAGATAAAGCAATATATAATTATAAAAGAAAAGTTTCTGCCATTTCAGAAAGATATGAGGGAAAGGAAGAAAAATATAGATGTTTTTGGACATGTATGCCAGTGTATTTTGACCCATTAACATTTACGTGGATGGAGGAGAGATTTCAAATCTCTACAGTAATGAACATGATGGGGAATCAAATAGCTCAACCTGTAGATACGACAAGTGAAGAATCGCTTCTAACCGATTTATCCAAGAATATATTAAACCTGCCCATGGGGCGACAGTTGAGAGGGCCTTTAGAATATCTATTAGACGATATTATTAGAACGATAAAAGAATATCAAGTTGATTTTTGTATTTGGGGTGGACATATAGCATGTAAACAGTCGTGGGGTATTGCCAATCTAGTAAAGCAGTTGGTTCAGGAACGAATAGGAGTCCCCACCTTAATATTTGAAGTTGATGACCTAGATGGTCGGGTTGTAACGTCAAGATCTATTAAAAAAACAATAAGAGATTTCGTAAAAAATGTTTTGGAGGGTTGATGCTTTTTAAAATTGATAATAATATTTCAATTTGTTATTCTTCTGAACTCTAATGAACTCCTTTAATTAGATTTACTTCACAGAAATATTTTGTAGATCTTGCATGATTTGACAAAATTTGCAAATTTTTTCGGTTGCGGGTTCATGGCAGATAGGGCACGGGTGAATTTCTTGTTTAATTTGGATAAATTCTTTAATTTTATCCCCAGACCGAAGAACGGAATGTTTAGTACCTGGGCGTTTTTGTTCCATGTCATTTAGAATTTGCTGAATGTCATTCCGAAGAACTCCCTCAGCGTATGGACAGGTTAGTGAGTGAAAGGGTAAATTACATAAGAAGGCATAAGTAGCAATTTCCCGTTCAGGGATCTCGCGTAGTGGTTTAACACGGGTCACAAATAAATCATGAATTTGGCGTGTATCTAGATTAGTCCGCCCCATCCGAGTGATATCACTTCGAAATATATTCATCAAGACCGTTTGGGCTTCATCATCCAAGTTGTGGCCAATTGCCAATTTATCCACCTTCAAATCACGTGCCACTTGATTAAGGCTCCGGCGTCGTAAAATACCACAGAAAAAACAAGCCGTGTGAGTAAGTTCAGACGTTTTTTTAAAAATCTTAACAATTTCATCCAAAGTATAACCGTAGAGTTCTTTAAAGGAGGTAATCCTATGCTTAATTTCGAGGTTGGAAGTAATTTCTGTGGCAAGTTTCAGGCCCTCTTCCCGATAGCCAGCGATCCCTTCATCAATGGTGATGGCGATGAGAGATGATTTAGGAAAACGTTGTTCAATCTTCCTAAGAATATGGAGCAGTACGGTGCTATCCTTTCCCCCACTAATTCCAACTGCGATTTTATCAGTTTCCTGAAGCATATTATGTTTTGCTATTGTTCGGGCGACTTTTCGCTCAATTGAATCGAGAAAATGTCTTTTACAGAGAGATTCCCCTGAATAGGGGCGATAATAGACCGCTTGTTTCCAGCATTTCATGCATTGTGTCAAAGTTGGGCCCAACTATTAGAAGATTCCAGAAAATAATTTAGTTATGTCAAATAAAATTAATGAGAGGATGATATTGGAGAGGAGAAGGAAGATTGCTAACCCCCTTACGCTCCAAATTAAAGTTTTAGTCCAAGTCCAAGGTTCTTTTGGTTTGGGCGTTTCATCTTCAGAGTCATTATTTGCTTCCTGTTTTGAAGACACCATTTCATTTGAATTTGGTTTATCCTTTTTAAACAACGAAACAAATAAATAATCTCCATCAAATGCTGGAATCGGGAGGAGATTAATGAATCCTATTGTAAAAGAAAACATGAATAAATAAAAAAGGGTTTGATAGACGTGTGGAGCGAGAGGGCCAAGAATCCTAGCTAGTTCTCGGTCTATAAGGTAGTTTCCTATCCATATTCCGAAATAACCTTGGGATTCATTTGTAAGCGCAAATAATTTGCATAAATCGATACCAACCGCGAATTCGGTGGAGCCATTAAACATAAAATTAAGTTCAAGATAATTATTGGAGATATTTACATAATCTTCCAAAGTGTATCCAGCAGTTTTTGATATATTTCCTGTGAGATTGACTCCTAAAAGTAAGTTTTGGAGGGAAAACATTTCATAATTCTGCAAAGGATTCGAAAAATTCACCAAATAACCTTTGCTGGTGTTGAAATTATTTAAGCTCGCATTAATACTGAGGTCTACAAATAACCAAGTAAGATTCTCGGGGGATAGGCTGGAAGCTGAAAGATTGATCAAGAGGGAGAAATTAAGGTAATTATTAGTAGAGTTCAAGGTGAGTATAGTTTGATCCTGGGCAGAGAGATTCTCCACTCCCCCACCGGTAGGGGTTCCGTTATTTATTAAAATATTTCCCCATGGGATGTGAGTCGCTGCCCGATTAAAACCAGTGATTATGGTTCGATTTGAAATAGTCCCATTTTCAGCTTTAACAGTAAAAAGAACTGGATCAAAGGGTTTAAATTGATCTAAAAAAACATCTAAATGTGTTGCGTCTCTAATTTGTGTTCCATTAACATTAATAATGATCTCCTCAGGTTGTAGAAAGCCAAATGAGGGACTCTCTTCTTCAACTTTATAAAGATAAGCGCCAGCACCAATCTGATACATATTTGTGATGAAAATTAAGGAAAAGAGCGCAATAATCAAATTGGCGAATGAGCCTGCAACAAAAATTCGCTGCCGTGTAAGACGGCTCTTTTTTGCGACCTGTTCATCATCAAGTTCGACAAAAGCTCCAAAAAGGAAGAGAATTGCAAGGACTCCAGAGGATTTTAGTTTCACACCATCGATTCGAGCAGCAATTCCATGAGCTACTTCATGAGAAAACATGATTATTGCAATAGGAAGTATCATATACAGAAGAACAGATCCAGTTACTGTTATACCTGGAATAAAAGGCAGAATTGCATTTTCAGGTTTAGGAGCAGTAAGGAGAGCATATAAATTTATACCTAACCAGCACATCGTAAAAATCATAGCGATGAATCCAAAACCGATACCAATAGTCCATAAAACTCTCCAAAATCGCGGAAATCGCTTCGCTACTTTATTGATGAAGCGATTTAATCGTTTAGTTTTTGCAAAAAACGATACTGGGCTAACTTCCCAGCCCCGTTTCTCCAATTTTAAAAGCTTCGCAATTAACCAAAAGCAAAGGTAAAAGAGAAATAAAAACATGAAGAAAGTTAAAATCTCATATTGCGAACCAACCACGCTCCAATTTTACTCAGATAACGTCTCATCAATCCAATTCAAATAATCAGGCAATCCATTTTCAATAGAGAGAACAATACATTCAGGTATCTCATAAGGATGGATTTCACGGAGTGATTTTTTCAATTGATCAATCTTTGTGCTCTTGGTTTTGATAATAAGCAAACTTTCCTTATCGTCTTCAATTTTCTCTTTCCATTTATAAATTGAACGAATAGGCATGATATTTACACATGCCGCCAATCTATTTTTCACAAGAGTTTCAGCAATTTTTGGCCCATCTTCTTCTGATGCTGTGACCAATACTACTTTATGCATTATGAATTACTCACATAATTTTTCTGATTTTGAAATTGAAATGAAGTTTTAATTTGGATAGAAATTATTTTCATAAAAAACTTCTGATACATAACTTTTTGAATTAAATTAAGGTTTTATCTTAGATTTTTACAATATCCGATAACCTGAAAATTATCGTCATCAGAATCATCTATCGTCCAATTAAGAATATCTTTTTCCAATTTTTGCACGAGATCTGGGTGGTCTTTCAGAGTATTTTCGGAAATTTGTATGTTATAACTCGTTTTGATCCAGTCGAGAATTACCAGTTTTAGAAACTCCTTTGCGCCGTCAAGGGAAATATGAAACTTTTCAGAAACTGCTGAAATCAATAGAGTTTTTTGATTTAATAATTTAGAAATAGTGTTTTCCATTAACATCACACTATTAAATAACAATTTTAATTTACAATCATTTATTATTAATTTCAAAAGGTTTTGATTGAGATGTCTGTTTTTGAAAAAGGACCATCTGTCTCAAAGGTCATCACTGGAGGGAGTTTAACCTTTTTACTGGCGATGATAGCGGGAGTTTTTGCGTGGATTTTTGGCGTTACATTTACGAGAGAGGATATTGGGCTTACCAGAGAGGCTTATGGAATTTTTATAACAGGTCAAGCCGTTATAGTAATAATTGGTTGCATAACATTTGGTGTTAATCAATCCATTCAAAAGTATGTAGCGGAATTCTTAGTAACGGATAAAGAAAAGGCAGAAAAGTATGCTAGGAACGGTGTTATTAGTATTATAATTTTTGCATTAATCGCATGCATTATTCTCAGCATATCAGGAATTTTCCTTTTTCCCTCTAATACTCTAATAGGATTAAGTCTCATAATAATTGGACCTAGCCTTCTTATTATATCTTTAAAAGATGGGATTATTGGAAATCTTGCAGCAATTCAGCGGTTTGATTATGTTGCAGTAATTAATGCAAGTTTTAGTGTGGGATTATTTATAGTCGGAATTCCCATCATTCTTTTTATTATAAAACCCAATTCAGCATCCCCATACACTCAGCTTGCGCCACTCACTTTATTAGGATTGACATGCAGTTATATTATTCAGGTCATAGTTGCGGGGTATTATGGTCGCAAAAGTCTCCCTTTTAACCTGAGGAATTTGCATAAGGGTTCAAAAGACATCCGAATCATGGGAAAGGTTTTCAAATATGGATTATATTGTGCAATTCCTACCATAATTCTATCAGGATCGATCCTCTGGATTCCTGCCTTGTTGATATCTGCCTTCGGAGGATCTGCAGCCACTGGCTTGTTTGGGGTCATCGTAGGGTATGCCTTTATGATATTAACAATTTCATTTATGGGATGGCCGATGATCAGTGCTGTTTCGGAAGCGCGTGCAATGGGTGACCAGAAATTAATTGATGATTATTTCCGAAATAATTTCAAAAGTTCCTTTAATTTTATTTCCCTATTTTTGACGATTTTTGTTGGGCTTGCTGGACCGATTCTTACAATCTTTCATGGGTCTGATTATAGGTTAGATGGACAAATCCCCTTCATAATCCTTGCAGTAGGAGTTGCGATATTAGCGCTTGAATTTATTTCTTGCACTATTGTCATTGGAGCAGGGGAAGGAAAAAAGGCATCTATTGTCTTTATTATCATTACTCTCAGTGAGATCGCTCTAACAGTGCTTTTCCTCAATGTTTTTCCTGTTGCGCATTATGCTGCACCTTGTGCAATTCTCATTTCTAGCTTGTTAATGTTCCCATTTATCGTCAAGCTCTTAAAATTTCAGACATCAGTTCCTTTTCCTCGGGAAACTCTCTGGAAAAGTAGCGTATCCATTATAATTGCGATTGGAGTTGGATTTCTCATCAATTATTCCTTCAATAATTACTTCTATTCTCTCATCGGAATCGTGATTGGGGGAGTAGTTCTTGCAGGAATGTATATACTGTCAATGCTTCTTTTAGCAGGCTATGATGATGAGGATTTTGAAATGATTTATGATTCATTAGATACATTCAAATTAGGTTTTTTAACGCGTTTAATAAAATCTGCGGAGAAATTAAGCCAGAAAAGTCCCTTTTATAAGAAAAAGGGCGACTCTAATAAGCTACTAAAAAAAGAATAAGAAAAGCTACCAAATTGATCTAGATAGTGCCCCGGCCGGGATTCGGACCCGGGTCGTTCCCCTAGGGGGCTAGTTTAGGGGTGAAAGCCCTAAATGCTTGGCCGGACTACACCACCGGGGCATCTTTGAGAAAAATATAGCGCCGCCGGTAGGACTCGAACCTACGACCGACAGGTTTCTGCTTTCAAATTGGGAAAATAACAGCCTGTCGCACTACCTAACTGTGCTGTCGCCACAATCGATTTTGATTGATACGGCGGCTAGGCGGCGGCTTAAAAGTTTCTTGATTATTTATGGATAAGGAAAATTATTTGAATTATTTTAATATTATGTATTTTACAATTTTTAATTTTTTTTAGATTTTTCTAAAAGGGAGCGACCTTCCATAAATCAGTGCGATCTTTTTTCATCTCACGTCGTTTTCTATAAAGGAATTGATAGACGGTGCCATGAGAAATGCCATTGATCAACATTGTAACAGCCTTTTTTCCTATTTTAAGAGATTTTAAAGCGCCTATAAGAGAAATAGTAGTGCCATAAACTGAAATGGCAGTTTCGGTTGTTTCTTCAATTAAACGTCTAGTTTTGCCAGCTTCACCAATAATCCGTCCTTTAATACGTTTAATTGCTTTCTCATTTCGTCCAAAAAAAGTCGTTAGATCAATAATCTCTAAATAAGATTCTTCATCCAACAAAAAAAGAGCTCTTTCTGGACTAAATCCTCGCCCAATAGCCTTAATTATATCTCTTGCCTTCCACACAGCAAGAGGATTCTCAGCTTCGGGAGTATTAATTATATGCACTATACCATCCTTACTATCAATTTCGATGGAGGTTTGAGTAAGATTTTCAATTTTATTTTTTATTTCACCATTTTTTCCGATCACAACAGCAATACGAGCTATTGGAATTTTGATATGTTCCTCAGCCTTCATCTATATTTCATCCTGTTACGTATTTATAGGCATTTTCGAGTGTAGGTAATTTAATGTCATATGAAGAGAAAAATCGCAAAAGGTTCTTAATATCGCGGATAAGATATTCACGGGCGTTTGGATGAGCTAGGACGACTCCTTGGGAAATATCAATTATAACCGGTTCATCCGTATAGAGGATATTGAATTCGCTCAGATCTGCGTGGACTAATTTTGCATCTTGAAAAAGTAATTTAATATAATGGAGAAGAGTATCAAAAATTTTCTGTGGTTTAGAGAGAGTACAATCCTTAATAAGTGGGGCAGGGTCGCCCTCGTTTCCAATAAATTCCATTACAAGAATATTTTTTCGAACTGCAATTGGTTTAGGAACTCGAACTTTGGCATGTAATGCGCGACTCAAATTTTTAAATTCTTTCTCTGCCCATGTAAAAATTAGGTCTCGAGTTTTACGGCGAACTTTCTTGAATCGAGGATCGCCAATGACGTAAGGCCACATGAACCGAGTTTCGGCAGTTTTTATTCGATAAATTTTAACAGCCAGAACTTCTTTAGGGCCTATAGCATAGTATACATTTGCTTCTTTTCCTGTAGAAATAACAAAACCAATTTCATCTAGAATTTTTCTATTATAAAGCTCATAGATGGTTTTCTGGGTTTCTGTGTCAAAAACACTTTCAACAACACTTTGGTCTTCTGATCTCTTTCTACGTATTTTTCTTTTATCGATTTTCGTTTCTAAGCTATCTGCTCTTTCATCCACAAATTAAACCTTCATTTATTTTTCCATAGACTCATTGCGATTTCAGTGGAGCGATGATTTTGCCATAATTTCATGAACCGCAAAATATTTTCATCCGAACCATAGACTTCAGGCTGGATATCACGTTTGGCTATTAAAGCGGTCAGAAAGGCTTGCGTTAACTTTTTTTCATACAACTCCTTAAATTCATCTAACTTATTTTTATCAATTGCTTTCTTTAAAACTTGTCCCGCGATAATTCCAGAAAGACAAGCATATGGGATACCCTTTCCAGAGAGAGGATCTACGAAGCCTGCTGCATCGCCAATAGCAATGATTCGATCTCTATAAATGGAACGGACACCTACAGGAACGAGGTGCGCAGCTTTTTTTATTAGCTTTCCCCCTTTTATTTGATCATGGACCATCTCTGTAAATTCTTGGAATTGTTGATTGGAATTTCGTATATCAGGGAGCCGGCAGCCCCAACCTACACTTATCACATCTTTTTTAGGAAAAAGCCAGCCATATCCTGTACCGAAATATTGTTTCCCAAAATAAATATGAAGTTGATCCGATCCTAATCGTTTTTCAATGATTTGTTTCGATAATGCTATTTCGTGAGTAATCGTTAATGCCAACTCATTCCGTAAAAATTTTCTCCAGCCACATAACCGTAAAACGGTCGAATTCACGCCATCAGCTGCAATTATCCAGTCACTCTTGAAATCTCCTTTGGTGGTTTTAATCTCAAATCCGGTTTTTTTTCTTATAATATTTGTAACTGAGGTGTTTTCCTCGAGACGAGCGCCACTATTAGAAGCTCGTTGAGTCAAAAAAGCGTCTAGATCAGATCTCCATAGAATAGCACCCTCCCCTTTCCGATCAATGACGATATTATTTGCAATATGATGTAAGGTTAGTGAGTTGAAATATCTTTGGATTATTTCAGATGGAATTTTAAATTTATCTAACATTTCCTTGGGGATTGCCCCGCCACATGCTTTATAACGGGGAAGTTTTTCCTTTTCTATAATGGTAACCTGAAATCCATTTTTAGCTAGAGTTTCTGCACAGGTTGAACCGGCGGGTCCCGCTCCCACTATGATTATTGAATCCATATAATCACTTCTTATTATTAGGAATTAAATATAATTTTCCATCTACTTCAAATCCTTTTATATTTCTACCAACTTCTAATTCACTATATTTAGAAGATTTTTGAACATCAAAAATTTCATAATTTTTGAGATCCATAAGCTGAATCGTTTCGTTTGTCTGTGAAAAATAGATAAATGAACGAATATCACTCCAATGTTGTAAGATTTTCGCATTTTTAAGAACTTTTAGTGGCATTTTAAATTTTTCATGGGTAGTTAAATTAATACCCACAACACTCTTACCTTGAACTTTGATGACGAATAATGGAGCATTATTGGCCCATAATAAATCTCCATTAACAAAAGTAGGGAGATAGAGGCTTATATATAGTTTATTTCGTTTAACTTCTTTTGGAATTTTTCGAGAACCAAATTTGTAGGTTTCTTTTAGAAATCCTCCTAAATTGTAGCTGATTATTGAAGCGAGGGAGCGAGCGAATTTCTCTGATCCGATATAAAAACTTATTTTTCCTTTTTTCATTGTGAATTTGGTAATATAAGCTAAAAAATCTAGCTTTGTTGATCTAACACTCTCATTTTCTACGAGAGAAAGGATATAGTCACGTTCACGCTCTAACATTTCACGATTTGGAGTTAGTATATGTAAAACTGCTTGATATTCTCCTCTTCTCAAACTTAGGCAGGAGGGACACACGGTGAATATGAGATTGACTTTTCGAGTTTTATAGACTTCAGGATAAATTTCCAATGTTTCATGCGCATGTCCTATAGCTTGAATATCTATAGTTATTGAATTCGTTTTTAAAATAGATTCGAATTTTCCAAAAACATGTGTTTTAATTTCCAATTCAGCCTGAGGAGAAATTTCCACTTGAAGCGGGATAACATCTTTTAGGGCACTGTCTAAAATATGTTCTAGGCTTTCAAAAGGTGAAGATATCCATCGGTTTTTAAGATAATACCGGTTACATTTCTTACATAATTTAAGTTGTAAAGGGAGAGGAAATTGAAGAAGCGGATGCAATTCTATGTAACATTGTTGACATAAATTATCAATTAATTTAGTGTTTTCATTCCCCAATTTTCCACATTTATAGCAAAAGTTTTGCATTTTTTATTCAATCACAAAAGATTTTAAAAAAATAGAATATGGAAAAATTATCTTGTCAGATTCTTTACTTCCTCATTGAAATAATTTGTGCATGTGGAATTCCATTAATCCTAATCACGCCTTTTTCATGGACTAATCCAGATTTAATACATTCAGTTATAATAGTTTCTCCAACAAGATTTGCAATAGTTGCCCTTCTCAATTCATACATTGCCTTTTCTATGGGAACGAGTTGATCGCCATAAAATTGTGAAGTAACTTTAAGAACAAATTTGCCTTCACGATATATTTTACCTAAACAATCCTGATCACAAATCGATACCATTAATTCACCTTGCATATTACGAATCCGCATGTACATATGCACGTATTTCACTTCTAAATATGTTTTATACTTTCCTTAGCTCCACATGAATTACACTGCAGGTAGAGAAATTTCCCGTCTTTAATCATGCGGGTCTCAGGCTTTTTGCAGAATTGGCAAAGCACGAATTTTTCAGTATATCGTTTCATGAGTGACTTAAGTGTTAATTGTCCAAATTTTCCAATAAAAGTTGCACGGGCTCCTTCATAATTTCCACGTGTGGCTAATTCTCGTAAAAAGAATTTCATAATATGCTGTGGATTTCTATTTAGTAAATCTGCAATCTCTTTAAAATTCAAAATACTCGTTTTATGTCCTTCAATAAAAATTCTTAGCATAGGAATTTTAAAGCGTGAATGTTCGAATACTTTTTTAGGAATTTTAGACATCGCGCGTTGCAACAACGCATCATAAGATTTATCATCCATTTTATTCGCCTCATGTTTATAATATTTTATATTTACCTGGATTAGGTTGATATATTGTTCCTTCATTAATTAATTCCGTCAAGGCATCTTGAAAATCAATTTCAGGAATATTAGCGTGTTCTTTTAGTTTGTTAATACTAACACCCTTGGCTTCATCAAGTTTATTAATTAATTCCACGATTTTATCTTTAAATATACTTTTCTCAATTTGATCACTAACTAACACACCTGAACTATCACTATCCAATTGTTGAGATCTCACGGATTTTGTTTCAGTTTTTGCGGTAGATTTAATTCTTTCAAGATATTCGATTATTTCTAATTCCCGAACTAACTCCCAGTTCGGATCGTCAATTTTCCTGATAATTTCAGGAGTAATATAAGTTTCCTTCTCATATTCACGAACACGTCCGATTATATCTACAATATCACCGATTTCTACATCTTCTAATATCTTAATATCATCTTTCCAAGCTTTCACGCGAATTGTTTCTGTGCCATCATCGATGGTGATTGATGCTTGTGGCACCCGTTCTGATTTTGCTTCATTTTCGAGGTTTGGCATCCATTTTCCAACAATTGTGCTTAATATCCGTACTCGTGAAATAGGAACTCCAAATTCAGTTTCAAGATAGTTATTTACATCATCTTTTACATATTTCCCAGAAATTAGATGATTAATATGCACCTTAATGGCTGTTGCACGTTTATATTTTTTAGTTCTATCTTGATTCATGTTTAAGACTTCCTAAGAATTAGATGATTGATATTTATTTTAATGATAGCAGTACGTTTAAAATTATTTGTCATATTTTGATTTACCTTTATTAATCCTTATTAAGAGGAGAATTACACAGCAAATCATTCCGTTACAGATTCATCTTTTCAGTTTAAACTGGAGTATTTCTTAAAAATTCAATAAAATCAATTTAATCTGTATTCAAATCTATATAAAATAGGTTTAAACTTATTTTAGAGTTTAGGGAAATCTCTGAAAGTATTCTACGCAAATGAACTAATTTTTCGTCAGATCTTTAAATAATGGTTTTTTTATTAATTAAATGGAATAAAAAGATCTTTTCCTATTTATATATCTTAGCTGATGTTGAGTTAGTCTCGGCTGTAATGCTTAGTCTTGATAAAAAGCTAAATTTATCGTGAGAATGTCCCGATCTTCATCGTATATTCAATTCCTTTATCTGTTAAACTAATCATCCATACATATTTAGCTATCATTGTGGGCCTCCGATCTTTCTCGTAAATTGTTTCTCTTTTTTCAATTTTTATCAATCCATTACTTATTAATTCATTTCGAAATTGCGTCTCAAATAATCTCCGTAACGAATTATAGTCCATTTGTAGGACTTTAGCCAACTCAGGGTTCGTAATTGGGAATTGAGACCTTATTATTTGTTTAAATTCTGGTAAGTTTTTGATTTCTAATAAACTCTTTCTAACATCGTGTCCGATTTGGTCCAAACGAATCTCTACATATTTTTGTAGTAAATCTAAATATTTTGATGATGATATTTTCAATGGTATAACTACACACCCTTTCGGGAAATACTGATAAGTTCTATCCCCAACTGTTCTTATCCTCGACAATTTGCCCGCCCTCAATAGAATTTCCATTGTCAATTTAACGATTGTTCTTAAAGGTGTCTTCATTTCATCCTCAATAATATATGGCGTTTTTCTTTCATCAAAAACTATAAATTTCTTTACCTTAGGCCCATCTTGAACGGCGTTAGTTATCTCTATTGGAAAAAGTGGTCTATACGAATCCCATACTAACTCCATTATTTTCTTTTTCAGCGTAGGTCTTATTATTTCTCTTGTAATTTTAACAGTTTTATACTCCGTATAAGGTCTTCTTTGTTGCCAATATACATCTTCAGCACGGTTATTTACAGTCGCCCTCAATTTCATAACAATAATTTCAAATGCCTTTTCATTCGCTATATTTTCATACGCTCCTTTTCTAAAGAGCAAACCTGCAGTCAAGTTGAAAAGTGAAAAATTAGGGGTTTGTAAAAGAGAATTTTTTTCAGCATTAGTCAATGGAAATAGACTTTCATCAGGTTTTCTTTCAAGAGTGTAAACATTTCTAATTATACACTGATCAAGTCCTGCTAGATTCAATGACATTTTCGGTTTGAATTCTGAGGATTTCTCTCCTTTTATCGATGTAAAACTTTCCCGCGGTATTATTCGATAGAATGCCGGAGTCCAGTAATGGATATGGTTATTATAATTCTCGTACCCTTTCTTCTGAACAGTTATCAAACCCACAAATCGTGTTGCCACTGCCCTATTATCAAAAGAATTCCTAAAACGTATATCCTGAGCTTCTGTGAAAGCAAATTTATTGTGCCGTTTAAACTCAATCCATACAACACCCCCTTCTAGATTATGGATAAGAAAATCCGCACCGATAACCGACCTTTCTGAGAGCGAGCCTCCCGCAATAAATCTATCCACATACCACCATTTTTTATGTCCCTTCGCTAATACACTTTTAACGAATGTTTTTTCCTGCTCACTTAAACCTGTATCCACTATAAATTCTAATTTACAATCCTTATTGCCACATAACGTATAAAGCTCGTCATCCTCTCCAGCTTTATGCCTATTTTTAGAGATATAATACCCACTCAATTTATCTCTTTCATAAATCACAATACACCCACAATTCGGGCATTTAATTCCAAGATTTTTAAACTCCATTTCTTTATCACTTGATGAATTTAAGTATACTTGTCTCCATATTAGCTAGTTCTAAGAAATATATTTAAACCTAACAAAAAAATTTGCGCAATTCCTGTTATTTACATGCAGAATCCACAAAGTTAAGGATGTTTACAATAAATTTAATTTATTACAAAAAGTGGGATAATGCAATTCGTACCCGAAGGTTTAGATATACTTGATAACCCTCTTAAATAGCGAGCTTTTACATAAACTTGTTATCGAGTCTATCAGCAATTCTAAATTTCCCTGTAGCTCGAATTTAAATTCAAACTCCCTATTAAGAGAACTGAAGTTCTGGAATTTATAAAATTAGTGCAGATTGATCAGACTCTTACTCTAAGTCTCTCACGCAAGAGGATTAATTTAATATTTTTCTCATCGATTATAATTCAACAACTGTGGTGGATGTTAAAAAATTGAATTTTTTAGTAACATATGATGGATTTATCTGGGATTTTACAGGTCAGGAACGATGTACATCCATTATTATTGAAAAATATAAAAAATTTTGAAAAATAAAAGAAGAAAAAGAATTAAATTAAAGAACGATTTAGAAATATTAAGAATTTTACTTGTTTGAGGTGATGTCTCCGTGATTCATTCTATTTACGTAATCCGGGGCGATGGAGTAGTTCTATATCAAAAAAATTTTGGCGCAATAAAAATTGACGAGAGTTTGGTATCAGTTTTTCTATCCGCATTAACGTCTTTTACTGGAGCCATGCCAGATGGATCTATTAAATCAGTGGTTAGTGGAAGACTGAAGTTTGTCTATACTGTCGATAATAAGAGAGATCTCATTCATGTATTTTGCGCTGATATGGAGGATGACGAACTTGGATTACACCAGCGAATCAAGCGGATACGAGACGTATTTGCGGAAGAACAATATCCTAAATTAGCCACATGGGATGGACAATCAAAAGATATTTGGACCGATTTTGAAGCCTCGGTTGAAAAAGTTCTTAGTGGCATTATTAAAGTTGCGTTGGTTGGTTTTGGTGGCGTTGGCAAAACCACGATCCTCAATTTAATGCGGGGCACTGCTGTTCCGATTGAATATAATCCAACTATAGCAGTAGATGTCAAAAAGCTTGATGTTTCGGCAACTTATGACGTAATAATTTGGGATTTCGCAGGGCAGGAGCGTTATACCTTATCGATCTAGACGATTTGGGACGTTACTCCACTCTGGACTTTCCTCTTAAGAGGCACAAACATAGTATTATTAGTAACGGATAGTACAGTTGAGAATGTTGTTAGTACAAAACGAGTATATTTAAATGTTATAAAAAAACGAAAGCAGGACCTATTAACCTTTTGCCTCTGCAATAAACAGGACTTACCTCGTGCCATGAGACCTAAATTAGTCGAACGACTTCTCAATGTTCGTTGTTATCCGATGGTCGGAATTAACCCAACTTTCCGGGATGAATTAATGAGCCTTGTTACTACGGCAATAGATGAATGGGCCCGTTCTACAGGAGAAATAGAAAGTAAAATTTAGAGCTATTGAGCGTGGAGGACGCTCTACGATATGTGAAATAACGAAACTAACCCTCGAATACTTTAAACCTTTACGAGGTTCCCAAGTTGGAAACAATGAATAAAGTGAGAGTTATTCGAGGGACCCGAATTAACCGATTATAAATAATAAGAGGGTTCGAGGGACCTTGGAATTGATATGAATGCTAAAGAAAAATCTAAGTATTGCAATTCCTTGTACAGTTTTGGAGGATTGCAGCGATCTTCGTTCAAAAACTCAGAAATTAGGGCAGATTGCAAGAGCCTGTGCTATTTTTAAGGTAAAGCAAATTATCATCTATTCCTTCAATAAAAGACTTTCAAAGAGATTTAGCAAAGATATTGAAATTATTAAAGAAATTTTAGAATATTTAGATTGTCCACAGTATCTTCGAAAATTAATTTACCCAAAACTACCAATCTACAGATATGTAGGTATATTACCTCCTCTCCGGACTCCAAATCATCCTTTAGAAAAAGAAATTGCTAATATTAAAACGGAGTCCAACCGGGAGGGTGTAGTTCTTTCCTCAAATGATCAAAGCTCTGAGGTTGAAATCGGTCTTGAGAAACCTATTTTCATTAATATACCAAACCTACCGACAAAGAAACGGGTTATACTTAGGTTAAAAAAGCGAAAAAATAAACTTAGTGGAGTTTTGATTGAGAAGGCGAAAATAAAAGAATATTGGGGTTATGATGTTCAAATTTTTAAAGATTCGATAAGAAATTTTATGAAAAAATTTTCTAACTATCAACTTATTGCAACTTCAAAAAAAGGAACTCCAATTAAAAAGAGTGATATCGAATTCTTTCATGCATTAGGAGAGATGAAAGATATATTGATAATTTTTGGTAGTCCCAGTTCAGGATTATTCGAAATATTCGAGAATCAGGGTTTAAAATTAGGGGATTGGGTAAATTTAATCATTAATATCGCCCCAAAGCAAGGGACTCAGACGATTCGGGTCGAGGAAGCATTGCTTTCCACCTTGACCCTTGTAACCTGGTTCATCTCCAATCTATCAAATAAATAAAAGTGGATAAATTCCAATGAATTCATCATATTGACTTGCATCTCGGTGGATAGATTCCTTGCATTTACCAAATGGATATTAAAAAATAACGATTATTATTTTTTTAATATAATATAATACAATACCCACGGTATAGTAAGGGCAACAGCCCATCCAACAATTATATAGCCTACTATGTAGGTAGGCTTAAAAAAAATCATACCAACCAACCATAAAGATATAGTCATAAAATTACTACATCCATTAATAAAAGAAGCTTTATTTTTTTTTGTCTTATTTCTCAGTTTTCTATAATTATTGTAATAAAAAAGATATTCAATTAAAATATATATTAAAATGGAGAAAAACCATAAATAAATTCCAGATAATAAGTCGTATAAAAAGTGACTTGGTTGCCAAAACACAAAAACTCCAATTACGGAAAGTATAAAACTACCTAAACTGGCACTCATACTATAAGCCATACTGGCATCGTATTTTTTATTATAATTCAATCTATCCCCCTTAAAAAAGAAAAATATATTGATGAAATAGTTACTTATAAGACAAATATTTAGAAATATTATGGAAATTATCCCAGCTCTTGATTCCAATCCGGTAAATTGGAAGATATATGGCCACACAACAACAAATTCATAAATGCCCCAAACTAAGAAATGGCTTAATAGAAAGAGTATATAAAAAGGTAATTGAATAATGAATAATATGCCAAATCGGATTTTCTCTTGTTTTTCATTCAATTTCCTTACTTCCATTTTTTCGATATATAGCAATTTTCCCCCTAGAACATTACATTCACCAATCAATTAATGATTTAATAATTATTTGGCGCAAACGATGATCACATTTTTCAGATTATCTAATTCTTGCGACTTCCAAAAAAGGAACTCCATTAAGGCAGAAAGATTTTACATTCTTTCAAAATTTAGAAGAAAATACTAAAATCTTAGTATTATTTGGTAGTCCCAGTACAGGATTATTCGAAATATTCGAGAATCAGGGTTTGAAATTAGAGGATTGGGTAAATTTTATCATTAATATCGCCCCACAGCAAGGGACTCAGACGATTCGGGTCGAAGAAGCATTGCTTTCCACCTTGGTCCTTGTAAACTGGTTAATCGCCCTGTGATTTGTTTTCTTTTTTCCTCTGAGTTTAAATATCTCCACGCCAATATACCGGTCAGATGATAATTTAGGGCTCCAAATGATAGACATTCCACTCGATATTGCA
>JABXJU010000312.1 GCA_013375405.1 Candidatus Helarchaeota archaeon | reverse complement strand
ACCAACGTACCCCTTTACACGATTTTTAGATGTAAAGAAGAAAATTTTAGGATGAAAGACTTTTTGCCGCATAAGCTGTATTGGAGCTAGATGGTAATTATTGCCTATGAAATTGAGTGATTTTGAGACTTCTGGTAACATAGTTTTATAATAACTTATTGAATCAAGTAGAATTACAGCATTTTTTCTACAATTTTTTTTAATTAATTCCCTTCGAATTACATTTTCAAAAAATACAGGATTTATGGGAAACGTAGTGAAAATTGCGCCATATACAATTCGCGTATCTCTCCCAAACTCCTGTAGAAGCTGCAACAATTCACCCCACTCTGGAAAGTACCTGCTTTAACCAAGTCTCGCCTTCTGAACTCAATTGAGGAAATTTATAATTAAGATCTTTTACCAATCCTAAATCATAGAAAATGTCGATCATCCTATCAAACTTCGTAGTATAAAGGAATTCAGGTTTCCAAATATTTTGAAAATGTAGTTTTCCTTCAAAATCCAAACTAAAAAGCCAAGGAATACGGGATACACTCAGTCTTTCAAACAAGACTTTTTTATGCTGCTCGACCACAAATTTAACAACGAATTTTTTTATTAATTCTCCAATTTCTATTGATTTTTCCTGATTATTTAAAAAATTAATTATTTGTATTGGGCCTAAATATCCTCCTTCTATCTGACTAAGCCAATTCCAATACTTAGCATAAATATCCTGTGTATAATAAAGATCATATCGAATTTTTAATAGACAAAGGAGGATTGCAGATGTCGCAAATAAGCTTGAAGCAAGTGTCAATGGATCTAAACTTCTCCTTCTGACTTGTTTCAATAAAAACAACGAAATTGCAAGTTCATTTATTTCTGAATTTAGCTCAGGCAACTTAGAATGATTTTTATTTTGAATTTGATTTAAAACTTTCCCATATAACAATCTTGGTCCTGTTTTAAACTTCACTTCTGGATCCAAGTCACATAAAATTGTCTCTTCATAGTATAAAGTATCAAATACAATTGTTTGAAAGTTCCTAACTCGTTTCTTTTTATTTAATTTTATTCCATTTAGAAGAGTATTGATTGTGACAGAGAATTCTGAGGATTTAATTATCATATCTAAGATTTTTTCAACTGCGATCCCCTCCTTTTTATCTTCTAAAACTCTTAATATCCCAAAAAGTAGCGCCTCACAAGCAATTATTAAGTAATCATGAAAGCCAAATAATTTCCATAGCTCTTTAATGCTACCAAAAATTTTAAGTTCGCTTTCTGTATAAACATCAAAGAAATCATCTTGCTTTATTTTCATAGCTTCATTCAGTTTTTTAATTATATGAAGAAATAAGGTCAAAGATGTCTTCATTTTTTCACCAAAACCACCCTTAACATACCGTGGCAGATAATCTGGAATTTCAAACAATTTTGCTTCAATGATTTGATAAAGACGGGCATCATCAGAAGTGCTTAAATAGGGTGTCAAATCAAACGTTAATGAAACATCCTCTAAATCAACAAATTTCAGTGTTTCATAATCCAAATTCGAGTAATCTATTAGATTAAAAAATATTTTCCGTAATATTTCCTTTTCTTTAATAACTTTATTTTCATATAAAAATCTATAACTAGAATTCTCTCCAAAATTTCGTAATAATTCCTCAGATACAGTCGCTTCTTCGCAAGCTTTGATAACTTGATTAAAATCTAGTTTAATTTTATTGTCAAAAGCTTCCGCGAGCTCCTTTCCAAGAGAACTTAAAATCCTCTTATTAAGAAGTAAAAGTCTATCCATTCCTGATTTATAATACTGGAAAAAGCCGCATCCATCGTTTTCATGGATTTTAAAATGAGTAGAAGCTATAGAGTATTCTGTAACAGATGGGTTATAGAGGTTTGCTATCAGACCTTTATTATCTGCGTTTTCTGTTAAGCGAGAAGCTCCTACTAATCCTTTGGTCTCCTTTATTTTCTCATAATATTCATGGGATAAATTTGCAAGTAGAAAAATTTTTTCTAACAAAACGATTGTTTTCGGTGGGATTTCACCCAACTTAGCAAAAATCCAAGAATAAAATGAATAATATCTATTTCTTTGTGTAATTTGAATACTTAAAATCCCAAATAATAAGTCCGTTAATATCCTATTTCTGATAGTTCTTAATTGAAGTGGATCTATAATCCTTCCTGGCTTAATTTTTCTGGTCCATTGCGGATCTGCTATCTTTATCAACC
Source organism: Candidatus Helarchaeota archaeon (assembly GCA_013375405.1). The sequence goes on along the minus strand of JABXJU010000312.1, from coordinate 1,521 downwards.
CCTCTTCAAGTCATATTCATTAAAACTCTATTTGTAGATTTTCACATATAAAGATAGGTCACCTAATAACCCTAGAAATAATAATCAAACATAATTGTTAATATATTACAGTACGATGGAATAAAACACCAAATGATAATTGGGTTAATCCGATCAATAACCAATTAAGACAAAGATATGCTCTATGGGTAGAATTATTATATTATAAGCCCCTCTTATTTACATTGCTACAATCCAATAACGTTTGTCACATCGTGAAACAAGAATTTAACGACATTATTAATATGACCTGAATGTAGGTTTAACGACATTATTCAAATTGCTCTATATGCTTTTGTTTACTGGTATTCTCTGAAGGGGGTCTGGGATGGTAAAGCACATAAATTCCAGGGCCGGAGTCTAATCTGCGTAATTCTGAACAGTTTCGTGGGACACTTTTTGACAATTGCTCAAGTAAGAACTGATACCTTTCAGATTTTGTAGAATTCCAAGGTTTTCGATCTTTATTCAATAAAGGATTTAGTTTATGAATAGCGTACCATTGAAAATCACGAGCTTCATCAGTAGATTTACAAAGTACATATTTCCAATGTCCAGATTGAATATAATTTGAAATTTGTTGTTCTCCTACCCTTGGATCTGGGAGATCTATACGTGTTCGGTAAGAGTTGCTGGTAGTTCGCTTTTCTTTTCTAATTTTATAACCCATTTCTCGGGCAACATGCTTTCGTAATGCCGAGGCCTCCACATTACCACTACAATGCTCTCTTTTGATTCGTGGGATAACATTGGCAGAATCACCAATATAAATTACAAGAAATCTTTCCATTTCAAAATCTCCGCTTTTTATTTTCCCCGAAAAATATTATTTAAATTTATCACTTTCGCAGCTTAAGAAACCATAGTTATTATATAATTGATGATACAATTCATAAACAAAGTAAAATGGGGGGAAAATTATACCACCAGCAATTGTAAAAACGATTAAGGATTTAATTTTTTGGCAATATACGAAGCTTATTTCAACATCGGCGGGTTTTGGGCCGAAAAATTACGGATTTCGCATGGAACGGTTCAAAAAATTGCGTGATGGGGAAATTCATTGGTCTTCTACAGTTAGAGAGTATATAAAAGAACATGAAAAATCTGATGAGTGTATATACTGTGGTTCCCATAGAAAATTGGAACGTGAACACATTTTACCGAGAAGCCGGGGTGGCCCTGATACGGTTGAGAACTCTATCTGGGTATGTAAGCAATGTAACCTAAATAAAAGTGATAAAAGACTGTATGAGTGGAAGGGTCTAGAACACAAAGATGAAATACCGCGGATCGCGGAAGGGAAATATTTAAAGCTACTTTATGAACTGCATGAAGAATTAGGTACTTTGGCTGTTAGAAAAAAGGAGTTACCATCTGAAATATGCCCAAAATGTGACATGGGTGCTCGTTGTGAAATAGAAAAACATCAGGGTAAATTAACAGTTTATTGTCTTGAAGGCATGTTTGATAAAGAGTAAA
>JABXJU010000059.1 GCA_013375405.1 Candidatus Helarchaeota archaeon | reverse complement strand
AAACCGAATATATCGCTGATAAGTATCCAAAACTTTGGAAATATTTAATATCCCATTCTAAACATTTAGATAATCGAAAATCCGTTATTTATAAGAAAAGACCGCGATTTTCGATATTCGGAATCGGTGATTATGCGTTTAAACCTTATAAAGTTGCGATTTCCGGGTTTTATAAAAAATCCAATTTCTCTTTAATATTTCCAATCAATAATAAACCGGCAATGTTAGATGATACGTGTTATTATCTATTCTTCGATAATTTTAAGGATGCTTTTATTACGTGGATTATATTAAACATGGATTTCACTAAAGAATTTTTATCCGCACTTGTTTTCTTAGATTCAAAACGCCCTTACACCAAAGATATACTCATGAGGGTACAAATTTTTAAAATAGCCGAATCGCTAACATATGACGGGCTCAACAACTTTTATCAAGAGCATCTTGCAGGTTATATAGAATATAATTTTAACGAGACCGACTTTATCTCGTATCTTCATTAATACTTTTTTACTTTTATTATTTAAATTCTATTATTGCTTCGCTTGCTTTCCCAGCTGTTTCAGGAAGTAATTTCACTAATATAATACCCACCAAGAGGAGAATTGATAGAAAAATAAAGCCAGATATTTCCATCCCTGTGCTTGCTGTTATGAAAATATATATCATGGGTCCTATAAATCCTCCGATTCTCCCTATCGTTGTCATAAAACCCGAGGCCCCCGCTATATATAAATGGCCTACACCCTTCAATTCAATAGGGATCGTCGCCGCGATAGGTGCAATTGTCCCAACCATGTACCCAATAATAAAACTTAAAATCCAAATACCTATTTCTCCAACAAAATTTATTAAAAGTAGCGAAGGAATGAGGACTATAATAGCCATCAATAAAAAATATCTCCGATTGCTAGCTCGATCACTTAACAGGGGCATGATTACATTTGCTACCATTGCGCCATACGATACCATGGAAATTGCTAAATCCGCAAGGGTTTTACCCATTTGAACTTCAAATATGGGATGAAGGGCTTTTAATCCTGTTAAATACACCGCTAAAAGTAATAGATTTATCACACCTAGCATCCAAACATATTTATTATGGATTACCTTGCTGAGTGATTCACGAAATGGAGCACGATCACGTTTTACAAATGAAACAGGTTTTTCCTTAATAAAAAACCATAAAAAAAGTATAATAAGAAGACAAAATGCGTAGAAAAAGAAGATATAACGCCAAGATCCAAGCCATGGGAGAAGTAGAAGAACAGCAATTGATTGTGATATGGCTATCCCAAGACCCGCAGCCATTACTCTGATTCCCGAAGCAGTTCCTATTTCTTTCTCTCCAAACCAGAGACTTATTAATTTACCCCCTATTGGAAACATTACACCAACACCAACTCCTAGGAATATACTACTCAACGACATTGTTAAAAAATCGTAACTTAATCCGCGACACACGGTTGTTACGACCAAAATAGACAACCCCAATATTCCGGTCTTTTTCAATCCATATTTATCAACCAATAGCCCTGCTGGTAGCGCTATGCAGGTTAATCCAACTAAGGGGAACGTCCAAACAAGATACGCCTCTACTGAACTTCCATCTATAAATAGGATGGGACCTTCAGGACCAAAAAGAACTAAAATAATATACCATGAGGAGTACATGAAAAAAATAGCAAACCAACATATTGCTAACATTCCCCATCGAGAAGGAGATAACTCTGATTTAGTGTGTTCAGAATCTAACGCCATTAATTTTTCACTGAATTTAATTTACTATAAAAATTTAATGTCCAATTGATTTGCTTTAATTCCAATTCATTAGTTAAAATTTAATACTTTTGGAATATAAGCTGAAAAAACCAAAAATCAAGTGAACGAAAAAATTCGCTATATTATAAAATATTCCGAGAAAGCAAACCTAAATTAAATGAACACGTCCATATATCCCCAAGGCCAACTGGGTTAGTAATCTCCTCATCCATGCTCCGTGTAACGATGGTGTTAGCTTCCAGTTCTGCAGGTAAGGTTAATGATCTTTCTTTTAAAGGCATTTCTACAACCTGCTTAGCTGTAGGAAAAGCATTCAGATTTGTTTTTACCACAGTTGCTCTGTTGGCAAAATTCATACAATCTCTAACAGTGTCTTTATTGTCGTCTATACCCAATACAAATTGATAATATCGCGTGTGGCAGACGGCAATTTGGTTTTCATTTCGTAATGCTTTTACTATTTTATACATTGTCAGAGGATCCGAATCACGAATTGATTTTCCAAATTTAAAATTGTACCAAGCTTTAAACTCATCATCATTTCCCATAATTATCTTTGCTTTATCTAAAACCTGATATAAATGCTTTAATCGCTCATCTCCCCAGCCTACCGTGCCCCCTAAATCAATTACAGAACATCGCAAATTGAAAAAAGGATCTAGCAGATTAAAATCGCTATAATCCGTTGTAGTAGCAAAAACATTCGTTACACCCAGAATTGCCATGAGATCTGGATCTAGCTTCTTTACGACTGGGATTAAATTTTTCAGATATGGCTTTAAACTTTCAACCCTTCGAATTGCAGGTAATCCCCCAAAACTAATAATACCCCTCTTTTCTTTATAAGGAATGATAATCGAAATAGGTATATAACTTGTTTTTACTTGTTCTGCATATTCTAATAAGGTAGAGGCGATTCGCTGCTCTTTTGGTAATTTTTGGCTAACTTCCGCGGAATAATTACCTAGATAATAGACTCTTGTATAATCAATGGGATAGACTGGATCTCTTAATAAATTATGTGCCGTAACTGTTTCGATTGCCGAGTTTGCTCCAATATGCGTTAATTTTTTTTGGGCGACTTCGCTTAAGGTAAAAATGCAGTCAAAAAAGGTTTCAAAACCAAATTCTGTGCTCTCAAATTGAAGTTCGCAATCTTCTGGTTGCTCCGCGAGAAGTATATCAAAAACGGGTTCCAGAAATGGATACTTAATAAGTAATTCGGAGCGATATTTAGGTAACTCTGGGAGTATGAAGCTCAAATCTGCACAGATGCCATCGAATCCGAAACAAATTGTCTTTGGTGGCATTTTAAATTCCTCTGTGCAAACTCCTCTTATTTAGATTTTCCGGTAAATAATTCCTCTCGTACAGATCCTGCCTGTTCGGCCTCATTTTAACCCCATCTACCTTGGTCTATACGAACCTTTTTAATCAAATACTCTATTAAAATTATTACTATTTTAAGTTCATGACTGCTTTTAAAAGATCACAAATTTTTTAAAGTTTTGAGATTTTGACATTATAAATCCAGAAATTGTAATTTGTGATTTTATGGGAAAACAAAATTTTCGGAACAAACTATTGGATAGTGTCCAAGCAGTGACCTTTAATGATGTAATTTTGCTTCCAGGCTGGACCATTATTGAACCTGAAGAAGCTGATGTATCCACGCGGATTACTTCACAAATTGAGTTGAATATTCCTCTAGTATCCAGTCCCATGGATACGGTAACGGAAGCTGAAATGGCAATCGCACTCGCTCGGCAAGGAGGTATCGGATTTATTCATAGAAATTGCGATATCGAAACTCAACTTAACATGGTTAAACGCGTAAAACGTGCGGAATCTTACATCATGTCAGAAGTTGTAACAATTAAAGGTGATAAAACGGTTGCTGATGCCGTAGAAATTATGAAAACCGGAGATATACATGGTTTACCAGTTATAGATGGGGACCAAAATTTAATTGGAATTTGTACTTGGCGCGATGTCCGCTTTGCTGAAAAAGATCTCCTAGTAAAGGACATTATGACTAAGGATGTCATAACTGCGCAAAAGGATATTTCACAAGGTGAGGCAAAAAAACTCCTTCACAAACATCGAATTGAAAAACTACCCGTTGTAAGTAATAACAACAAATTAGTCGGCCTAATCACCATGAAGGACTTGATTTTAAAAGGAAAATTTCCGAGTTCCTCTCATGATAAAGAAGGCGCTCTTTTATGTGGAGCTGCCATCTCGCCGTTTGATATGGAACGCGCGAAAGTCCTAGATAAACTTGTAGATTTACTTATAACTGATGTTGCACATTTTCACTCTAATAATTGTTTTAAAGCCGCCAAATTATTACTCAAGGAGCTTGAAACTCCTCTAATCGTGGGTAGTATTGGGACATACGAGGCTGCTATTGACTGTATTACTAAATTAGAAGGGATTCAAGGACTTCGTGCTGGAATTGGATCGGGTTCAATTTGCAGCACAGCTGTTGTTACACGCGCAGGAGCTCCAACTCTCTTTGCTACAGCATCTTGTGCTGACGCCATAAAAGAAACAGGGGCAGATTTACCCATAATCGCGGATGGTGGCATAAAAAATCCAGGGGATGTTGCTTTAGCTTTAGCTGTTGGTGCTTCTATTTGTATGATGGGAAACGTTTTCGCTGGGACGAAAGAAAGTCCGGGACGATTGGTTGCACTTGAAGGGCGGTACTACAAACAATATTATGGAATGGGCTCAGAAGCGGCAAAACAGAAGCGATATGCCCTTGATCGTTACAGTCAACCTTCTAAAACTATTGCAGAAGGTGTCGAAGGATGGGTACCCTACCGTGGCCTACTTCTTGAAACAGTCCAAGAATTCATCGGGGGTCTCAAGGCCTCGATGGGATACGCAGGGGCCTCAAACATTTCCGAATTGTGGGAAAAAGCAAGAATAGCCTTTATCACTCCTGCAGGATCTAAAGAACTTTCACCTCATAACATATTCCTTCCAGGAGGAAATCAACCAAAGAGCTAATTTTCAAAAAATTTTCCAAAAATCTCCGGAAAAACACGCTTAATAACTAAGTGCTTCTTGGATTTCGTTTGAATAATCGCTCGTGCATAATAATTTTGTTTATCTTCTTTTGATGAATCGACTATCTTAAATTTGGCATTTTGGGGCTTTAACGCGATTTTGTACATTACTGGAATTTGCTTAATTTTTAATTCCAATACATCTGGAACACGGACTATAACTCCTCCAAGTTCCTTATTATAACAATACAGATCTGTATATACTACTTTCCGACGCTTATCTCCTCTTTTGCGATATCTAGTTTCAACTACTACATGTAACAAATCAAACTCATTTAAAAGGCCCTTTTCGAGATGCTCGCCGTCGATCCACTCCTCAGTTAAAAATGGGAAGGGTTCAAAAAACAATAGCTGATTAATATCGCCCAATTTTGCTATTTGTATATTATACTTCTCTATTGTATCGGCATCCTTTAAAGTATGAGCCTTAGTAATTAATCTATGCAGTTCTGCTGAGAGAGGCGTATTGTACGCTCCCACTGCATAAAAACTCCTTTCTATTTTATTATATACTTCTGTAATAGCCTCATTATCCAAAAAGATAGCTATTTCTAACGCCTCATTAAAGAGATGGATTGCAATCTCTGGTTTCCCCATCATGTAAAAATTATCCCCAAATTCATTAAACATAATTAAAGCATCATTTTCATTATTGGGAATCAGTGAAGCAGCTTCTTCCATTGTAATCATAGCATAATTTAATGTCCCAGTTAATAACTGCGAAATTGCTTTTCCCCCTAGACACGTGATCTGATAACCTACTAAGGAATATTTTGCCCCTAGCTCGGAGGTAATGGCAAAATTATGAATTGCGTCTTGATAGGAGTCATTATAAAGACACGTGATACTCTTGAGGTAATTAGAAATTAAGACCTTTTTTTTCTGTTCAGCAATGGCACTAAAGGTCGCTGCTAAACCGAACCGCTCAATGGATTGCTCTAATTGTCGTAGATTTAAGTGGGATAAAGCTGCTAGAAATTCAAAATTAGCGATAAAATTAGCAATTAGACCTAAGATCTGGTTTCGTTTTTCCTTTTCTGGTATGGTTGCGGAGGCTAATAGAAAAGAATCGGATAATTGTTTAATTGTTGAGAAAATTTTTGTTTGTGCACTAATAAGTTCATCATTTGCAATTTCTTCTTGGATTTCCTTTAATGCTACTTGGGCTTCCTTAATTCCATTCAAAAACTCCTCATAATCCTGAATTTTTACAAATTCAGAATCAAGAATAGTTTCGCCCGCAATGAATTTGCTAATTAAAGATAATTCTTCTCGCTGAAGGCCAACTTCTTGTTTTTCTTCAACGGGTGAAATTGGAATAATTGGTTGACTTGCAACCCCAATCGCTTTTTCAATTAACCATGTAAGATGCTCACCAGACGCCCCCATATCTTGTTCTTTCATTGCTTTCTGAAGCTCATAGTTCATCAATCTCTTTCTCAAATTTTCAAAATAATCTCGACCTTCCTTATTTTCTAAATTATTGATGATTTCTAGAAAGAAACTGCTTGGTGGCAGAATCCGGAGATTGGGATAATAATCTTGTATGAAACGTAGATATTTTTGGTCTGGACTCACAACTGTTAAGTCATATTCGGGATTTATCTCTTTTAAGTACTTACCCAATACAATCAAAGATATTTTTGCGTCAGATGGTAGACGCCTAGGATCAACTTGCTCCTTTAATGGATCTATTTCTTCTTGAGCGATTTCTCTGTTACCAATAAAATTATTAATAATTTTGATAATTGAATCCTCTATTTGAAGTTCATCAATACAAGCTTGGCTGGTAAAAACAGAGATTCCACTTTCAATGAAATTACCAAATTGGACAAAGGGGGTCTTACCTTGTTCGATTTCATAAAGATAATTCAGAACTTCCTCATCAATTACATAGAATCCTAAAGCTTTTTGTTGAAAAATTTCCTTTATTTGCTCCATTGAAATTTTCTTTGCTTCTTTTACAGTCAATTCGACTTCATTAGCATAACTCTCAACTATATTACGAACTTCTAGAGCTATTTCTTCAATATCGTCTTCAAAATCATCCATTTTTGAATAATCATATTCATAAAATGCCATAAATCCCTTTTCGATTTGATTTATATCTGCTTCTATTTTCTCAAGTAAAGAACGGACAAGGTCTTTATTTTCAATTGTAAAATCAGGCGAAAGAATAACATTCAGAAGCAGCATTTCCTTTCTACCCCGGGCAAAATCACTTGGAATTTCAAAATAGAGACTTATGGTCTTAAATTCCCCCCCTTCATAGAGAAAAAATTTTTGCTTAATTAACTCCGAAATGTTCAATAGATTTGACACTGATTGTACAATTCCCTCATCTACGTCTTCTGGAACCGTTTGAAAAATTTGAGGCCCTTGAATTGTATTAAAATAACTTAAATTTAAATGAACCATGAATAACCCCTTTAACATTTATTGCATAATTGATAAATTTTTGATGTGTAATTTAAGAAGCATTCGATCTTTTTTCCTTTAAATTTTATGGATAGAATAAATTAGAATTTTCGTATAGAAACATAAATTTTTTTAACTCCTTCATTTTAAATTATTTAAATCAATACAAAAAATACTCGTTATTTATTATTGGTGACGACTATTTATGCCGAAACTAAAAATGGAACGGTTTTTAAAGAAATTACCTCCAGATTATGCCGAAGTCTTTGAAAAGGGATGGTTGCATAATTACACTATAGAATATCACGAAGAAATGAAAACAAGATTTCCAGGTACAGTCATTATAGGTGATCAAACATTACGAGATGGTGAACAACAGACCGGCGTTATTTTCAATCCAGAGGAAAAGGTTGAAATTGCGAAACTATTTTCTGAAATGGGTATAAATACTGTAGAGATTGGGTTTCCTGCCGTTTCAGAGGAAGAAGTGAAAGCCTGTAAAATGATTCATGCGGAGGGGCCGAAATTTCTTCCGTTTGTAATGTGTCGTGCTAAAATTAGTGATATCGACAAAGCTCTCGAATGTGATGCAAAAGCAATTGACCTTTTTACGTCCTCATCTGAATTTCACATTCGTGCAAAATTAAAGATGACTCTTGAAGAAAACATCGAGATGTATCGTAAAGCGGCTGAGTATGCCCGTGACCATGATTTAACTATTATTATGGGGCGAGAAGATTGCTCCAGGAGCCACCTTCCTTATCTTGCCAAATTAATTGTAGCTGCCAAAGACGCAGCAGGTACAAAGTGGGCTAGTTTTGGAATTTCTGATACAACTGGCTCCCTTACTCCAACAACCACTATATGGCTCTATAACAATATTGTTCAAGCTGTTAAGGATGCTGGCTATGGTGCTAAACCTGCCCCTGGAATTCACTGTCATAATGATCTGGGCCTCGCCACTGCCAATACTCTCGCTTCAATTGAGGCTGGCGCACAAGGTATTAGCGGAACTTTTACTGGAATCGGCGAACGTGCGGGAAATGCGCCACTAGAGGAGGTCATTATGGCCTTAGAAACATTGTACGGTCTAAATACTAAAATAAAACTAGATGTGATGGTTGAAGCCTGTGATCTGATTTCCAAATACGCCGGTGTTCCGATCCCCGTAAATAAACCCATAATCGGTGGAAATGTTTTCAAACATGAAGCAGGCATTCATGCCGCTGGCGTCTTAGCCCATCCCTATACATATGAAGCTATTCCCCATGCATGGCTCGGGAAAAAATCCATTTTCCGCTACGGTAAATTTTCAGGAACTGACGTTATTCTAAAAGATGCCTTGAAGGATTCCGACCTTCCAGAACCAAACAGGAAAGAAGTACTTGAAATAACCATGGCTGTCAAGAAAGCACAAATTGAAAAAGGTATTGAAATTTTCCGAAAGTTCGTCGATACTTACCAACAAACCATGTCCCAGATGGGACTAAGTGTCGAGGAAGTCATCGAAATTGCACGAGGAATATTGAAAAAATAATTTCTTCTCTTTTTTTTAATTCCCTCATAAATGTGTATATCTACCATCTATAATTAAGAAATTTTTATTACAGTAAATAGTCATATTTCAAAATTCTATAATTTTACTTTCTGTTCAGTTGAATCCGTTACAGTTACTCCTTTCTCTGAAGTGATTTCGCCAATGCGGTAGGTTTTTATCTTATATTTCTGGCAGATGCTTTCAATGACAGAATAATTTGCTTCATCTGCGATAATACAAAAGCCTATTCCCATATTAAAAGTCCGATACATTTCATAATTAGAGATTTTAGTAATGGATTGAATTGTTTTGAAGATCTGGGGTGGCTCAGGTAAGGTAGTCAGATTAAATCCAATTTTTCCAAAACTTAAGCGATTCAGCTTCGAAAATGCGCCTCCTGTAATATGTGCCAATCCATGAACTTCCACCTTTTGAAGGATCTCTAGAATCTCGCGTGAATAAATTCTAGTGGGGCGTAAGAGTTCCTCCCCAACTTTTGCGTGACTGCCGGGGATTTTATCATTTATCCCCAAGTCTCCTAATTTTAAAAACGCTTTTCTTGCAAGGGTTAAGCCATTGGAATGAATTCCATTACTTCTTAACCCAATTATAATATCAGAAGGTTGGATTTTCTCCCCAGTAATGATATTTGATTTTTTTACGATACCTACACTCATGGCTGAAAGATCATATCCTTTTCCTTTTACTTCACCTTTAATTACATCAGGCATCGTTGCAGTTTCCCCTCCAATAACTGCCATCTGCGCAATTTCAGCTCCAGCCACAATCCCCTTTATAATATCCGCAATCAGTTCTGGGTCTGCTTCTTCGACGGCTAAATAATCTTCAAGCGCGACTGGCTCTGCCCCCATACAAATGAGATCATTTGCGTGCATTGCTACTAAATCAATTCCCACAGTATCATACTTTTTCATCAGTTGTGATACAAGTACTTTCGTCCCTACTCCATCTACATGCAAGGCTAAGCACAATCCGCCCCCAATATCTAATAATCCGGCATAATGCCCATACTCCCCAGTTACTTCTCCGAACTTTCCCTTTCGAAATTTATAGGTTTTCTGGATTAACTCTCCTATAAGTTTATGAGCTCGCGTTGCCTTATCGATACTAACCCCTGCCTCTTCATAGGTAAATTCTTTATTTTTCATTAAAATTTTCACCAAAAATTCCTCTGTATATTAATTACGCTTCCTTAGCTCTTTCACAACCTTTTCAACTTGCTCAACTGCTGTTCCTAGATAATTCTTGGGATCTAACCATTCATCTAATTCCTTTACCGTGACTAAATCACTCACAGTGGGGTCCTCACTAATTACCTCTTTTAAAGTTCTACCCTTAGTTCGCGCCTGAATCCCAACCGATCTTAGGATTTCATGGGCTTCTTGCCGGCCAATTCCCTTTCTCACTAATTCAATCATTACTTTCTCGGAAAGAATCAGCCCTTTCGTGAGTTCTAAATTTCTTTTAATATTATCGTAATTGAATTCCAATCCTTCTAATATTAATATCAATTGACTTAAGATATAATCAGTTAAGATGAAGGTTTCAGAAAAAATGATTCTCTCATTTGCAGAATTCGTTAAATCTCGCTCATGTTCCAAGGAAATATTATCAAAAGCAACGATGAGACTGGTTTTAATTCTTCGTGCCAACGATACGATCCTTTCTGATTTATGTGGATTTCTTTTATGTGACATGGTTGAGCTACCCACTTGTTTTTTAGCAAACGGTTCAAAAATTTCCCCGATTTCCGTGCGCTGTAAGTTCCGTATTTCTCTTGCGATTTTATCAACTGTGCTCGTGATAAAATTCAGAAGCACAATTATTTCGGCATGATTATCTCTTTGAACTACTTGATTCGCTATTGTGACAGGCGATAATCCTAAATGCTTCATTACTAATTCCTGAATTTCAAATCCTTTGTCTCCAAAGCTAGCCATTGTACCTACTGCACCACTCATTTTCCCTTGAAAACATCGACTCTTTACTTCCTGTAATCGTTCAAGATGACGCCCTACTTCTGAGGCCCATACTGCAAATTTCATTCCATAAGTAGTGGGAATTGCATGTTGCCCATGAGTCCTTCCAATACATACTGTCTCCTTGTGCTCTTCACTTAATTTAAGAAGGATTCTTAATAGCTCCATTACTCGTTTTTCAGTAACTTTTAAGGCTTTTTTAAGTTGAAGCGCGAGCGCCGTATCAACAATATCATAACTGGTTGCACCATAGTGAATATAATTACCTGCATCTCCCACACATTGCTCATCAAGTGCACGAACCATCGCCATTATATCATGATGAATTTCTTTCTCTATTTCTTTAACTCTCTCTAATTTTACATCACTGATATTCGCTCTTTTTGCAATTTCTTCAGCTGCAGCAATTGGAACATTCCCAACTTCCGCATGGGCCTTTGCCAGTGCAGCTTCGATATCCAACCAATTCTGCAATTTCGCTTCTTCAGTAAAAAGATCACGCATCTCTTTCGTATAATATCTATATTCAATTGGATGAATCGGCATTTTCAATCAAATCCTTAGAAAGTATTTAATAAAATATATTAATTTACATTCTCATCCTCATTTTTCAAGGACTTCAGGAATGAACCCATTTCAGATTCAAATTTAACCCATAATTTTGGGAGATTCTCGGCAAGTGGTAATAATTTTCGTTTATCTAATTTTATTCCATAGCTGTGAATAGAAAAATGTCGAAATGCACGATATTCATCGAGCCTTTTGGAAAGTTCAAGTGAAATTATTTGATTATCAACTGATAACTCTAATAAATCTTTATGCCAAGAGTCTGATCTTTTTATTAATATTCCCTTATATTTCAATATCCTTTTAAGCAGATTCTCCATTCCATTGTATGTATTTTGAAGAAAGGTAGAAATTGCAGCTAACTCTATTATTGTTTTTTCTTTACGTTCCAATGCTTCTTTTAATGCTTGAAGAGTATCTAATACATTTTCTTTTTCGACTTGGACTTCTTTAAGTAATTCATCCAAGAATCTTAACTCCTCTCTCTTCAATTATTCGATTAAATAACGATTTTTCGGACAAGTCTATAAGATCCACAGGTTTGGTTAAGTTCCTTAATAATTCCCCATAAAATTTAAAGAATAAATCTGGTTTTATTCCCTTAACTGCTAAATCAATATCATAATATTCACTATTATCTAATGCTGATCCAAATAAATAGACCAATGAAACCTTGTATTTTTTTGCACATCGAATAATAATCGCTCTTTCTCTTTCACTTATCATATTTTCACAGTTTGAAATTTCTATTACGAGTAATATTATGTTTTGTGCTATTTATTATTGTTTGAACTAATTTTAAATTTCTTTTTTTCTTCTCCCATCAAGATTTTAAACTTAAATCCTTATTCTCACGAATTCTTTAGGGGGTGGATTTTTATTAAAAAGCTAAATTAAGCAATCTTTCTCCTGATTCCTTGAGCCGCAATCATACCTGAAACCGCAGCCCCGATAATACCGCGGGTCTGCCCCGCTCCATCGCCCGCCACAAAGAGATTTTCCACGCTTGTTTCTAGATGCTCATTGGTGACAACAAGTTTGGCACTATATTTGATTTCTGGCGCATACAACAATGTATTATTACTTTCTACTCCTGGAATGACGCGATCTAACTTTTCAATTGCCTCTAAAATATCCGTCAAAATTCTATGCGGGAATGCCATGCTAACATCTCCCGCAGTTGTACTTTTTAAAGTAGGTTGAATAATATTTCTTTTAATCTTCTCCTCAGTCGATCGCCGCCCTCTTTTAACATCCCCTAATCTCTGCACTAAGGGTTTTCCTCCCCCTAACGTTGTACAAGCTTGAACGATACTCCTTCCATAAGCACTCGTGTCTTCTAAGGGGTGAGTTAGAGATACCCGAACTAACAAAGCAAAATTCGTATTTTGAGATTGCTCATTAATGAAAGAGTGGCCATTTACAGCGACTGTGCCATCCTCATACACTTCCTGCACTACATATCCCCTATGATTTGTACAAAAACTTCTCACAAAATCATCATATGTTGTGGTAAAGACGTGAAATTTTGGATCTCGTTCAAATCCACAAATATGATCCATAATGAAGGCTGGGACCTCCACCCGTACACCTATATCTACTGGGAGGTACTTTGTTTGAATGTGTAACTTTTCCATTTGTTCGGCAAGCCAGTGCATCCCATACCTCCCGGGAGCTGCCAAACAAAAATCAAAATCGATAACATTTCCATTCAGGAGTTTGATTTGGCTTGGTGTAATTTCAACCACTCTCTGATTTAATAATACTTGAACGCCACTTATCTCCAAAAATTTCTGAATGCCTTTTATGATATTGGGTGCATTTTCAGTCCCAATTAAACGTTGACGGACAGGAATGAATCGAATACCAACCGAACCAGCTAAACGTTGTATTTCGGCAATTTTTTCTTTATTTGGATGAAATATTTGGTCTGGTGCCCCATGTTTAACGAAAATAGAATCCACTTTTTCGATTAATTCTCTCGCTCTCGCTTCACTTCCCGCTAATTTTGATAGATCACCGCCAATCTGTGGATCTAAATTTAATAGCCCTGATGAATATGTTCCAGCTCCGCCAATTCCACATAGCATCCGACAAGGATCACATTTCATACAGACAGCATGTTCTTTTGAAGCACAAACTCTCTGATCTGCCGCTGGACCTTCCTCAATAATCTTGATTTCCACTTGTTTTAGTTGACATAATTCATACGCTGCAAATAATCCTGCGGCGCCTGCCCCAATGATAACCACCTTCGATGTCATCCTCAAAAACCTCACATAATTTCAAAACCATTATGTAACAACCAATTTTCCATTATAAACTTACCACAAATTATTCAAAAATTGTATTGAAATTGATTTAAGGAAACATTCTCTTTTGAATTATCGGCTTATTTTAAGATAACTAACCAAACTAAATGGGCACTTTGGCTTAAAAGAAAGTTTTAATACGTTATTCAATGCAGGCTTTTAATTGATCGCACAATTTAGAATCTTTCAATGCCAAAATTCTCAAAGCGAGATACGCGGCATTCTGCCCGTTGTCAATTCCTACAGTTGCAACTGGAATGCCCTTTGGCATTTGAACAATTGATAGAAGTGCATCAAGTCCGCCCAACTTCGATTCAACAGGCACACCTATCACTGGTTTCAATGTTTTGGATGCTATCACTCCTGGAAGCGCTGCTGATAATCCCGCGATTGCGATAAATACTTCAGCGTCTGAATTTGCAATATATTCATCCAATTTCACAGGATTTCGATGTGCGGATATGACTTGCAGATCATAACTCACTTTATATTCATCTAAAATTTTAGAAACTTTATCCGCTATCTTCTGATCTGATGTACTTCCCATTATTACCGCTATACTTACCAAAATATTAACCCTCTTTTTATATTCATTTCTATGTAATCTGATAACATTATGATACATAATCGTTCATAAATAATTCTTAATCAGGATCTAATTGTGTTAATATTGATTTCAATTCTTTTTTTGTCATTAATCCCTGTCTCGCCCCAACTTGCTGAATGCAATGAGCTGCTGCTTTATTTCCAATTTTCCCACAGATTTCTAATTTGATTGGATCAAAATTATATCGTAATAATCCATAAATAAAGCCCGCACTAAATGCATCACCTGCACCCGTTGTATCCACCACTTTAACTTGCTCCGCTGGTATTTTAATCTCCCCCTCCTCGGTCACAACCAAACTACCCTCTCCCCCTTGGGTTACCACTACAATTTCGACATGTTTAAGCAGAGCTCTCAACCCTTTAGAGAGATCCGTTGTTTGAAAGAGCCGTTTAACTTCCCCTTGCGAACCGATAAAAATATCTGTTAGTTTTAAAAGAGGTTCCACTCTCTCTAATCCTTGATCGACGATCAATGCCCCGGGATTTAAACATACTCTGGTTTTTGCCCATTGCACCAATTCTGCTGCTTTAATGAAAGGATCAATATTTTTTAAACTCGCTAGATGCATAATACGAAAGGATTTCAGGTAATCCTCATCCAATTCTTCTGGCTGAAGGATATTGGCAGCCCCACTAAATGCATATAGAATTCGATTCCCCTCTTTATCTACTGCCGCATAACATACTCCTGTAGGTATATCATCACTAATGATTACTCCTTCAGTTTCTATATTTTCTTGCTTAAAATCCTCAAGTAATTTATTTCCAAAAGCATCTCTTCCTAATTTACCTATAAACCCTGTCTTCAAGCTTAATCTAGCACAAGCGATGGCAAAGTTCGCGGCAGATCCCCCTCCCATTAGTTCTAATTTCGGTACGAAAACTTCTTCGTCAATCCCCGGGAATTTATCAATAAGTGCCACCATGTCCACTAATGCCGCTCCAATTGCTAAAACATCTTTCAAAATATCTACCTCAAAAGAAAATTCGATATGATAACAATTTTCCAAAACAAATATGCTTTTAAATAAAAAAAGTATTCTTTTGGATTATTTTAAATTTTTCAAAGGAAAAAAAAGGAGGATTAATTGTGTTTAATCTTCGCCGTCGCTGGTAAGTGCACCACCGATCGCGCCACATACTATTAAGAGACCAGCGCAGAGGGCAATATCTATTATTACATTACCACCGACAAATAAAACAAACCCATACCAACCTAGCAGTTCAGTAAAATTGAAAAAGACTCCTACTGCTAATTGTAGAAAGAAAAGTAATCCGAAACTTATACTTCCTACCGCTAGCCCGCTCTTCGCACCTTTTGAGATAAGCCCTCCAATGAAAGCGCCTGCTGCAAGCGCAGCTAGTATCGACCATTCACCATATTGTATAAAACTATAAGGATGCATTGTATAAAGGAAAATATTCTGAAATAAACTAGTGGGCCACCCCAGGGCTACCACCTCTTCCACTGAAAGCCCTAAGGTTACGAATACTATGATCATTGCCGCTGCGACGATACAAAAAAGAACTCCAATTAAGACTCTACCAGCACCCATATTATCACCAATTTTTTTAAATTAACGAGGGAATTTGTAATGAATTAACACCTAAACTTGTATAAAAAATTATTTCCAAAGAAAGGAACTGTTCAACCTTTGATGAAAAGATGCAGGATAGCACTATTATAAGCATTAATACGGAAGAGTAGATCACTCTGGTGTAAAAAAAACTTTAATTTATTCATCTATAAATGAGCTATTGTCATGATAAGCGGAATTAATATGAAAATGCCACCGAAGCAATTATTCCACCAATAACTTTAATTATACCCATTTTAATCTGACCTTAAAAATTTTCGTAATTTATTTCTTTACAATTTAAAGTCTACTCTTACTTTTTGGAGAGATAAAATCAGCAGATTTGATTCGAAATAACATTCAGGTTATCGAATTGAACCCATAAAATAAGAAATAAAAAAAAAAAATTGAATTTTTTTAGTCTTCGCCGCCAGCTAAAATAAGAATTCCGCCAATAAGGCACAGTAGTCCTTCTAATGTTATGTACGGTATAGCATAAACGTATGCTCCGAACAACGAATATGGTGCTAGCATTGCCCAAGTTTCCCAGTTTGTGATTGGGTCACCAAATACACCCATAGAAAGCAATACCATGAGTAATATCCAAACCAATCCTGCAATCAGAGCGAGGGCTCCACCGGCTTTTTTTCCTACAAGTCCTAAGATACCTCCGACCAAGCCAAGCATTGCTAACAATAGGTTAATTATCCAACCGATAATAAAAGGAGTAGGTGCTGCGAACATTATACCCGCTACTATTAGACACCAAATTAAGACTAACGTACCACCCGTTAGGGCAAGAATTCCACCAACAGTTTTTGCTGCTCCCATTTTATTTTACCTCATTTTTTATTTTTTTTCTTAAATTTTTATATATATGTACGACCTTTTTGCAATTTCTCATATAAAAACCTATTTCCAAAGGGAAAATATTACTTAAAAACTAAATAGTATTGAATTCTGTGTGAAATTCACCCCTTTAGAGCGGAATTTGGAGATAATCCATTGTTATTTTGATTTTCCATAAAGAATTGAAAAAATTATCAAACTTCTATTCATTTTTTATAAACTTTGATATTTTCCGAACAATTTTCGTCATAACTTGAAACATGAGAATTAAATTAGACTAAAGAATTTGCCCATTTATGCGAATTTAAGAGAAAATTGTGTAGTTTAATCTGCACCCTTAGCGAGAACCAAAATACTGCCAGCTGTAATAAGGATCGCTTCCAAAGAGATTCCAAAGAACAAATTATCAAAAAATAGACCGATTTTCAATCTTTCTGCAAAGAATGAAAATTGCCAAAATTGCCAAAATTCCCCAACTTTAGGATTAGCTGTCGTCCAATATATTAATCCCAAAGTAATTGATAACAATCCGGTTGCTAAGGAAAGAGTCCCTCCGGTTCTTTTACCAATAAGCACAATAAATCCTCCTCCTAACGTCAGAATCGCAATTATTAAGTTCAATATCCATGCGATTATAAAATCGTCACCATATCCAAGGATATTTATATTTATTAAGGTAATAATTAAAAGGAAAGCTCCACAAAATGAAGTTAATACCCCACCAATAAGTTTGAGTGCTCTCATGGTTTTCTTACCTGTTTATCCATAGAAAATTGGACTGCTTAAGTCAATATTTTGGTAATAACCTTATAAAAGAATTATTTTCATTAAAGGAAATATATCATCTCTCTATCAAAATATAACGGACGGGATTTTAAAAATTAATTCGATTGAGGATCGAATACCCTCAAACCATTTTCTATGCTAATATTCAATAAAAAAGTGTAAAAGATTATAAAGCTCTTAATTCTCTATTTAAACATGAGTTTTATCGAATTAGAATCTCAAAAAATTCCTCGTATTACTATTGGAACGAGTCCTTTTATGGGTGCGGGACAGTTTGGAAGCCTCGGGCTTAAATGGCGCGCAGCATTCTTTCAAAATGCTGGAAAAATGGCAGAATTGATGATACATAGCTATAACGAAGGCGCAAAGGGTGTTGAAGCTATTCCTGCTGGGCAAATTATAAAAGCAGCCTTAATTGCCAAAGAAAAATGTCCTGACTTCACTATTATCGCGAGTACTTTATGGGAAAGTAAAAAAAATGATTTTTTAATCGAAGAACTAATTAAAGTAGATGCTAAAATTATTTTTCTACATGGTTCTATTTCAGACCAACGAGATCTTAACTTAATCAAACCATTATTGTCTAAAATTCGCGCTACTGATAAAATCCCAGGCATGGCCACGCACTATCCCCATCGTACCATCTCATTCATTCATCAAAATAAGTTGGATTGTTCAGCCATTCTATTACCTTTTAACGTGAGGGGCGAATTTATGGGAGACCAGAACGCAGTAGAGAAGATTGTAGATTCGTTAGATTATTTTTTTGTAGGAATGAAAACTCTAGGCGCTGGCAAAATCCCTCCAATGAAGGCTTTTGCGTATCTTGCTGATCATAACATATCAGCCGTTACCATAGGAATGGTGACCAAAGAGGAAATCACCGAAACTGTTGCAGAGGCAAAAAAAGTCTTTACCTAATTAACCTAATGCCCCGAACCATCCTCGAACCTTCTTTCGCATCTCTTTCTGAAATCCGATAATCTTTTCTTTCTCTGTAGTTGAGGAGGTCTTTAAATTATTGATTCGAGGCACAAACTTGTTTTGGATAAAATAATCTTTTAACGACTTTTCGATGAATTTTTCTGGAATTTTATTCGGATTTTCTGCAAATGTTGGATATTCTGTTTCCCAGTCTGATATGAAGTCCCATACATTTTCTCGATTCTGGAAAATTGCCATTACACCCATTAAATTCGGAGAGGTGACAGCAATATTTGCATGTGGAATCGAATATTGGTTTCCATTAAAGGAGATCGCAATTCCCCCTTCTTCATTTAATCTCCGAAGCATATCTTTATCCGTTATACTATCTCCGGTTGCAATCATTTCCGAAATTGGAACTGATAATTTCTCAGAAATTTCCACCAAAGCTGCCTCTTTCCTATGCCCGCCCCGTACAAAGATTTTATTCATCACATTCACATAATCCGAAGCTTTTTTCCAAAAGAATTGATTCAAATCATCAATTACTACTTCCAATTGCGAATTTTTCTCCAAATACTTCTTAAATATCGTATCAATCAACACTTGGAGGTGCTCTTCTATATTCTTGATTTCATTGCGTAACGTAACATCAAGGCTGGTGCAATACACATGATCAAGCGGAATCCCCAATTCCTGGGCGACATTATGCGCGTGTTGCGTGTAGCTGGTTGAAATAATAGAGATGTCCCAGTCTTCCTTCAAACGATTTATCGTTTCTATTGACCCGGGTATTAATCCAATGTTCTTCTTGGAAATTTCTACTAATTCCTTATCCGTAAAATATGATATATAAATTGGGGCTAAAAGTTTCAGCGTATCGCCCGGTTCATAACTTTTAATCCCTAATTCTTTGATCATATTTGGATTCTCTATTAAATAATCGTCATAATTACTGACCATTGCAAAAAATGCATCTAATTTCTCATATTTCAATCGTGGCCCCAATAATTTGCAAATCTCCGCCGCAAAATCCGTAAAACTCAACGGTCCTTCCATATCAAACGCACAGACCTTCATGCTCATCCCATCTCATGATCTTTAGTTAGTCTTTTCTCGAATCTTTAAAAAATTTTGTTTTTATTGTCGATACTGTGTTAATCTGCTTATTTATAAAGATATATATACTGACTATTTCTTTATTTTTCATACAAAGTTTTAGAATTGGAGTACGGTAAAATGTCACATTATAGGAATTCTACCTTGATTCTTCTATTTTTCTTCCTTATGAGTCCATTTCTTGCATGCCTTGTTACGCCACCTACGATAACAAACCATTCAGAGATATCCAACAACTTCCTAGAAGTGCAAACTTGGGATTCCGAATTTCAAGACTGGTACTGTATATCCAATCCCCCTCCTTATCCCAGTCCCAGTCCAAATGATGACGATAGTTGGATGGCTCGTATCGCAATTGATAGTCTTGATGTTCTACACGTTGTATGGTCTGATCGCACCGATGATCCCAGTTGGGGGGTTGATGATGAAATATTGTACTCACAATTTAACGGCACTTCATGGAGTACACCCATTGCAATTTCTCATAATGCGAGTTGGAGTGGGACATCTGATCAACCATCAATAGCTATTGATTCTCAAGATAATATTCATGTCGTTTGGAGTGATGGTTCGAACCATCTATGGCAAAATCCTCCAGGTGAGACTGATATCCTATATTCCATATATAGCGCAACATCAGGAACATGGTCAGCACCTATATGTATCTCTGATGACATGAGTCAGTGGAACACCGGAGACTCAAAGATTCCCTTCATTGCTATTGATAGTAACGACGATCTCCATGTTGTTTGGCATGATGCAACTCTTGGCCAACCCTGGAATATTCTTAATGGTGATACTGAAATTCTTTATATAAATCAAATTAATGGTGTTTGGGGAACCACAGTAATTCCCATCTCGGATGATTTAACCGATATTAACACGGCCGCAAGTGAATTTCCGTCGATTGCGGTTGATGGAAATGATAATTTACACATTGTTTGGGAAGATGAGCACGATAATCTGACTCCGGGCGGGTGGGGCACTGATCAAGAGATCCTTTACCGGAACTTTACTGTAGGAAGTGGGTGGCAACCTATTTATGGATTATCCGGTCTTGGTGTCAATAACTGGAACAATGATTTAAGTCGATTTCCTATTATTGCTATTGACCCAAATACCGATGTCCTACATGTCGTCTGGCAAGATGACTCAAATGGTATTTGGGGCCCCGATATCGAAATTTTTTATAGCAATTCAACGAATGGAGCGATTTGGACTAATGCAACGGCTCTTTCCGGGATTGGCGTGAATACATGGAATAATGATCATAGTTACGGACCTTGGATAACTGTTGATAATCTCAGCATAATTCACGTAGTCTGGCATGACGATACCAATTCCCTAAGTGAATGGGGTGATGATCGAGAAATATTCTACAGTAATTCGACAAATGGCGTTACATGGCTCAATGCCACTTGTCTTTCTGATCAACCAGATTATAGCAACATGCCTAATACCCAACCTACTTTCTGGGGAAGTGAGGAACCTTGTATTGCCTACGATAGTACGAATTTCGTTCATATTGTATGGTGGGATGAATCCCCTAACACTACCCTTTTGGTCCCTGGTTGGTCTGACTTCATCGGAGAACTTGAAATCTTCTATACCACAGATTACCTACCCGTAGGGATTCCTGTCTTACAATCTATAATACCCAATCCTAGTACTAACGGAGCTATTAATCTCAATTGGACGCCCGCAGCCAATGCCGCTTACTACAAAATATACCGGCACACCCAAAATATAACAATCAGCGGCCTTGGAGGTCTGACCCCGATTGCAACGACCCGATCCACAACTTATACCGATACTATGGGGACCAATGGAAAATATTACTATGCCATTGTAGCTCACAATGTGGGTGGCGATGGATCTACATCTAATTGCAAATCAGTCGATGTTGAACTTTCGCAAATACCATGGTGGATTTGGATAATTATTATCTCAATACTCCTGTTAATCCTAATTTTGCTTATCTATAATCGTCGTAAGAAGAAAAAAAAGCAAGCCTAAATTCTCTTTTTTTTTCCCAGTCTGAAATTTCGTAGTTATTTTTTCGTCGGTACTTTTTCTTGAAATACATTATTAAATGTTTTTGAACGTCGTCCTTTTATTTCATAGAAGAAATTAAGATACCAATTGGAATTACATATAGTACATGACTCTGCGGGGGTTTAATTAA
>JABXJU010000311.1 GCA_013375405.1 Candidatus Helarchaeota archaeon | reverse complement strand
TGGGGATCTCTTTCGGACTGGCGCAGCGGCGGGCCCTGGCACAATTGAAGAACAACGTGCATCGGGGCAAGCCCAAAAGAATCCTTTGGGGCCTACTCAATTCGATCCTTTTAGACTAATTCAGGGTGCGCAAGGCAGTATGGGCATTGTCACATGGATCAGTTTAAAATGTGAGCTTTTGCCGGACACTCGAAAAATGCTCTATATCCAATCCGAAAACCTCGATGAAATCTTTGAATTTGCATACGTACTCTTGAAACGACGGTTTGGAGATGAACTCTTTATAATGAATAACCTCAATTTAGCTTGCCTTTTACGTGATTCCCATGATGCGATCAATAAATTGCGCCAATCCCTCCCCACATGGACTTTGATTATAGGATTAGCCGGGAGAGGATCTTTTGGTCAAGATAAAATCGAGTTCTTAGAAGGCGAACTTTCAGATATTGCAAAGGAACAAGGAATTAAGATACTCTCAGAAATCAAAAATATTTCAAACACTGATGTAATTAATATCTTCCAAAATTGCACGGACAAACCTTGGAGATTACGCTACTCGGGTGGCTCACAGGACATCTTCTTTATTACCACGCTGGATAAAACTCCACAATTAATAACTTCATTTCAAGAAATTGTAAAATCAAAACAATATCCCCTTGAGAATACTGGGATTTACATTCAACCCTTGGTCCAAGGCTGTAATTGCCATTGTGAATTTAATATTTATTATAATCCTTCCGATAATCAGCAAAAAGAGAAGGCAGGGACACTATTTAAGGAAGCGAGCATTGCCCTAATGGAGAAGGGTGCATTTTTCAGTCGCCCCTATGGACTTTGGGCAGATGAGGTGTATAAACGGATTTCTCCTACAGTTGTTAAATCTTTACAAAAAGTGAAAGCGATTTTCGACCCGAAGAATGTTCTTAATCGGGGCGCATTATGTTTCAAGGAGGGAAGTGCATGACTCTTGAGTTAAAAGATTTAGCTGATTATCAGGATATCATGGAACGGTGTATCCGCTGTAGTATGTGCAAATGGATTCCACAAGTCCAAATTAAAAGCTGGAAATATGCTCAAGTTTGCCCCAGCATTGATGAGTATAATTTCCATGCGTACTCAGGTGGCGGCCGAATGATTGTTGCATTATCCCTTTTAACTGAGCGCATTGGCTATTCTGAAGAAGTTCTGAATATCGTTTATCGCTGCACAATGTGTGGCGCTTGCTCCGTCTCCTGTAAATATCTGAATGACCTTGAACCTGCTGAGGTGATTGAAGCACTCCGAAAGAAAATTGTTGAGGATGGTCAGGGACCACTCCCAGCCCATAAAAAATATGTTCAGGCAGTAGAAACTCGTCATAATCCATACGATGAGGATCCTCCTCAACGCCTTGCCTGGCTCCCTTCCGATGTAAAAGTGTCAAAAGATGCAAAGGTAGCTTACTTTGTTGGGTGTACTGCTTCCTATCGTCGAAAAGAGATAGCTATCGCAACAGCACGCATTTTTAATAAGGTAGGTGTTGAATTCCAATTACTCGGTGAAGAAGAATTTTGCTGTGGAAGCCCAGTCTTACGTGCAGGTGAAAAAGATCTGTTAAAGCGTTTAATTGAGCGTAATATTAATGAATTCAAAGCTCGAGGAATTGAAAAGATCGTGACGAGTTGTGCTGGGTGCTACAGCATGATAAAAGCGGAATATCCACGCTACCACAAACATGATCTCGAAATTGTACATACCAGTGAATTGCTGGAGCAACTGATTAATGAAGACAAGTTGAAATTAACGAAAGAAGTTCCCTTAACAGTTACATATCACGATCCTTGTCATTTAGGACGTTGCTCTGAACCATACCAAGAATGGCATGGTAAAATTGTAGAACCAATTTCCCTTGTTCGGTTCCCAGTTCCACCGAAACCCATACGAAAAGGTACTTTTGGTTGTTATTACCCCCCACGCAATGTTTTGAAGGCGATTCCAGGGCTAAAATTTGTAGAAATGGAACGTATTAAGGAGTATGCTTATTGCTGTGGGGCCGGTGGAGGTGTAAAAGCCGCCTTTCCCGATTTTGCGTTAAATACAGCAGGCCGTCGCATTGAGGAGGCACAGGACACTGGTGCAACTGGATTAGTTTCATGCTGCCCATTCTGCTCCACTAATCTACAAGATGCAATTGACGCGAACAATGTTGATATGAAGTTTTATGATCTCACCGAATTAGTACTGATGGCAATGGAGGATTAATTTCTAAGGGTGAAGATATATGATAGAAGACAACGAATTTGAAGCTCTTGTTGAAATTGTTGGTCCTCAAAATGTCTCTAGAGAACCCGCCATCTTGGATACTTATGCTTTTCAATGGTGTGCTGAAATAATCAATGTCCTATATGACAAACCCCCCTCTCGCTACTATATCCGACCAGCTGCAGTCATCATGCCCAGCACAACAGAAGAAGTCCAACGATTTGTTCGTACATGCAATAAATATGGCTTAAAATTCAAAGCATTCTCTACAGGCTTGGGACCTTGGAATTGCGTTTCGAGCGAGAGAACAATCCAAGTTGATCTGCGGCGAATGAATAAAATCGTGAAAATTGATGTAAAAAACCAATATGCAGTTGTGGAACCTTATGTTTCAGGTGCTCAACTCCAAGCTGAAACCATGAAATTTGGCTTAAATTGCCACATGCCTGGAGCAGGACCACAGGTTTCCCCTCTTGCAAGCTCCACTTCTATGGGTGGCCCTGGCTTTACCTCAGCTTCTACCGGATTTGCCGGAAGAAATGTCCTGGGTGTTGAATGGGTTCTCCCTTCTGGGGATCTCCTCCAACTCGGCTCACTTGGCCAAAAAGATGCTCCTAATTGGTATTCTGGTGATGGTCCAGGACCGAGTTTACGTGGAATCATGCGTGGATTCATGGGAGCTAAAAGCGGCCTAGGTATCTTTACGAGAGTGGCCACAAAACTCTACCCCTTCCCCTGCGATCCAAAATGGGTTATGCGGGGCGAATCTCCCGATTATAAGTTCGATATTCCCAATTATATGCAGTTCTATGTCATTAATTACAGAAAATGGGAAGGATTGATTAATGCCATCAGACGATTTGAAGAGGAAGAACTCGGATTCATGTGTTATTACGCATCTTCTGCTGCAGTCCTCGCCTCATTTTCAGGATCACTTGAAGAATTCATGAGTCAATATGGCCTTCACACACGTCTGAAAAGACCCTTAACTATTATGATTACAGCGGTTTCAGAACGAGAATTCGAATATAAAAAGAAGGTTGTTGAAGGGCTAATCGAGGAAACCGGTGGAAAAGATTATACTAAAAAATTAAAAATTCGCGATATCAGCTATGCTGAAGCCCTTCGCTGTTTACTCGGATTTCATGGTTTTCTCATAACTGGCGCGTTTCAATCTACTCATGGTGGTATGGATACAATTGACGTGGCTTTCAAATTGGCGCAATTAAATGTGCCACTTAAGAAAGAATACATTGCACAAAATGTAATCGCCAATGATGAAGGCGAGGGTGTATGGTTGGCTACTTATGAGCATGGTCAAATGGCTCACTGTGAGATGCCCACCATGTATGACGCTACTAATCCCGAATCTATTATAGGGATGACGAAATACGCCCATGCTTGTGATGAAATGGATTTAAAAGAACATCTAACTATTCCATTTTTTGTTGAAGGAGATAAACAGCATGAATGGTACGGACCTCACTGCATGAATTACCACCTTTGGCTTCGGAAAATTAAAGAGGCTTTTGACCCTCAAAACATTG
>JABXJU010000310.1 GCA_013375405.1 Candidatus Helarchaeota archaeon | reverse complement strand
GGCCACTTAATTCAATGACATCTTCGATAGTTGGTTTGTGTAATCCTTTGCGTTTCATCTTACTCTCCTTCAGGTTTTTACTAAAACTAAAACACTTCTAAATTTATTAACTTATTGAAATAAGGGTCAATTGAAGTGATGCTATATTTAAAGAAATATATCAAAAGTCGCGAAACAAGTCACGGTTTCACGACATAAAATGAAAATTTAGTTTATTTTTTGGTAAACTTCTTTATACATATCTTTAAGGTAACAAGACTTTCACGTCAATAGGGAATTTTATATATAAATGACTTTATTAACTCTATTTTTGACTGATTAATTTTCAATTAGAACATCGATATTTGGGAACGAAACTTTTCTAAAACCAATCATCCATCAAAATAAAAAGACCAAGTCGCCTTTGTGAATAATTTAACGACAAAATAACTAAAACTTTAAATAGGGATTAATGCGTTTTATAACATGATAATTCAATGGATAGTTGGGGTCATACCTGATTATCCAGAATATCAAAATAAAATTTTTAAAATAAAAAAATTTGATTGAAGGGAGAAAATATGGCAAAGAAACGTTATTTCGCCTGGAGTCCTCTGCGGAGATTAATGGCAATGCAAGGCGCAAAAATTGTCGCTCGCGAAGCAGTTGGTTATCTGATTGAGTGGCTACAAGAGAAATCTATCGATTTAACCAAGCGTGCTTTAGTTCTTGCACGCCATGCGAAACGAAAGAAAATTACTAAAGGCGACATCAGTCTTTCTGTCAAGGGTTATTAAACTGCAAACCCTACCTCATTAACCCTTTTTTTTTTTCGTGCAATCGCGAAAAAAACAAAGATTCTTCTTTTACTTTCACAAAATCCTACGTTTCACGCCATTAGTATCAATCCACCGAAGTACCACAATTCTTACAAAATAATACCTCGGTATCGTTCTGATATCCGCACTGGGTGCAATAGATGAAATCCTTTGACAGCGGTACCTGTGCTGGAGTTAGTGGCGGAGCAGAGGCATCATTAACATTTACGATTTGTTGAATCTGTTGCTGAGATGCTGGTCCATGAATGGGGCGCTCTGCTTTAGCAGCTTGCCATATAGTTGCCGCTAACGATGTAATTTTAACTCCCTTCACAAAGACCTTTATTCCATCAATAGATACGTACTTATCTAATAGCCCACAGTAGGTAATATGCTTAATATTACTTAAATAGAATATATGATGCAATTCAAGGGATGAACTGAACATCGTATTTTTCTTTTTTTTGTAAATGAGAATACGATGGGAGGTCAGCACGAAATACCCGGAGAAATATTCTTCCATATACTCCCGTGTGCCCCTGATCTTATAATATTTTCGAATAATTTCCCCCGGTATTAAGTCTATTTTGGCATATAATTTTTCCAAGTTGCACCCCTTCGTCTAAATAATAGAAAGGTGGGGCTTCATTAAATATTTTATGATGTAGGAAAATCCGGTAGGTTAAAAATTTTGAGATGACCAATTTTTTATATACTAATAGTATTGTTTCAGACATATTGAAGTAGAGCGTTAGGTAAATCGAATCGAGTAACGTGGGTTTAGAACGTGAGTACTTTTAAATCGGAACTGAATGAAATTGAAGGGGTATATCGATTTCAAATTGAAGTGCCATATGATGTTAATTTTGTGTGTGTGTATCTCTTTAAGCTGGGGAATAAAAACATCTTATTTGATGCGGGGTTAGATTTTAAGAAGTGGAGCAAAGCATTTTTTTCATTACTGGAAGAGGCAAGTATTTCTATGAGAGAAATTGACTATTGCATCATCTCGCATCATCATCTTGACCATATTGGCTTACTGAAGGAATTTAAGCAGAAAAATCCTCAGATTCAAATATTAATGCATGAGGTTACAAACAATATACTTCAACAGGAAAACGATTTTAAAAATTTTAAAGAATTAAAAGCGGAAGCACAACCAGTAGTGGAAAGAATGGTGAAATTTGGACTGAGTGAAGTACTTGGGAAAAAAATACTTCGATGGTATTCAATGTGGCCAAAATTAACTAAGTATTACGCGCCAGATAAGATATTCCATGATGGTGATGAAATTTATTTCGGAAAAAGCAAAATAAAAATAATATGGACTCCTGGGCATTCGTTAGGTCATATATGCGTGTTTGATCAGGATCATAAGCATTTATTTGCAGGGGATCATATTCTTTCTAGAATAACCCCCCACATAGGCAGCTTCCCAGTAAATCCATTACCTGAGGAGAAATTTAATTTTGAAAATATATTAGACCATTATTTAAAATCTTTAGATAAAATTGATAAGTTAAATCCAAAAATAATTTTTCCCGCGCATCAAGATGTCATTTATAATCCACATGAGCGGATTTTAGAAATTAAAGAACATCATCAAAATAGACTTAATGAGATTTCAAGAATAATTAAAGATAATCCACTGACCCCTTTTCAAATTTCTCAAATTCACTTTGGCAACGATCTGGATCCCATAAACGCTTTTTTAGCACTCAATGAAACTGTTAGCCACCTGATTTATTTGGAAAATCAAGGAAAAGTTAAACGAATTGATAAAAATACTTATTATGATTTCTATTCATTTTAAATACTCAAATAACTACAAAATAAAAATAATTCTTGAATTACTATTCAAGAATGGTTAATTTTTTACCATGAATTAATAAGCTATAAATATTGGGATTGATATTAGATTTGTAACTTAAAGGGGTAAGAGTGTACTAGATCTGGGGTATATATAAGGAAAAGAATTATAGTAAATATATCAAGTACATGTTCCTTTATATATAAAGGAAATCAGACTTAAGGTTAATATATACTGATTTTACAAATTTTTCAATTACTTTCCTAATTGTGGAGAGGTGAAATTATGAAAAAAAGATCAATTTTTACAAAGAAAGCTATGTTGACATGCCTGCTCATAGGATTCCTAGTTCTAAATGGGTTTCTGATAGGAACTGTTTTTGCAAAGGGGAAGCCACCCGACACAAAACCACCGCCTAAAGTCAAAGGGGTGGTGATCACGGTTGTTCCGGAAGGAAATGCTTTGGAGTTGGACTGGGAGAAAGTTCGCGCAAGGGATTTAGACCATTATAACATTTACCGTAGCACGATCCCGGGCTTTATTCCAGATTTAGAAAATCCAGATGCAACTTCCCAGAGTCATCACTATCTTGACACCGATTTGACGGATGGGGTGACCTATTATTACCGGGTTGCAGCAGTAGATAGATCAAATAATATCGGGGAGCCCTCTGATGAAGCCAGTGGCACACCAGCAGATACGGTAGCGCCTGAAAAAGTTGTTGGTGTTGAGGTCGCGAATGTTCCTGGAGGAGGTCAATTGGAATTAACTTGGACTGCTAGTACTGCAAGTGATTTAGATCACTATAATATCTATCGGAGCACTATTGCCGGATTCATACCAAGTCCATCAAATCTTGTTGCAAGTCCCACGGCCAATAATTATCTCGATACCGGCTTGACGGACGGTATAACATACTATTATAGAATTACCGCCCTTGATGAAGTCCCAAATGAAGGTCCCGCGTCTGATGAAGCCAGCGGGGTGCCAGGTGACGATCCCCCTCCTGAACAGGTTACCGGCCTTACTATTACAACCGTCCCGACTGGTAATACATTAGATCTCGGTTGGAGTGCCAGTGCGGCACCTGACTTGGACCATTATAATGTCTATCGGAGTATTACCTCTGGCTTCACACCCGGACCCGCATATCTCATCGCCACTCCAGTAACGAATTTCTACACC
>JABXJU010000309.1 GCA_013375405.1 Candidatus Helarchaeota archaeon | reverse complement strand
TTGAAGCGCACCCCGCTCGGCGACCTGTACGCCAAGGCGGTCGAGCTTGGGTTTCTATAGGGGACTGCATAAATCTAATGCACTGCATAAATCTAATGCACTGCATAAATCTAATGCACTGCATAAATCTAATGCTTGGTTAATGAGAGGCATCGCGTCTTCAAATCCATAACTTTATATTTCAAAATTTTTAGAAGACTAATGGATGTTATTGCATGGAATTAATTTACTTGATATATTTTTTGACTTCACTCTTGATGATCGGGATCATCCAGCGTAATCTAATCATTCAGTCCACCCTGAAAAAGGACAAAATTACAGAAATACGAATGCCTGGTGTAGCTATTCCCTTGAATCACCCAATGTCAAGCACACAATCTTCTGCAAGCGCACAATTTTCTGCAAGCGCACAAGTTTCTGCATTTTAGGCAAATCGTGTTTTTTAGGGCTATCGTTTGAGCAAAACTATGCGGGTAGTCTCTATCCACCCCTTATTTTTTCGTTTATTTAAAAGTAATTAAACCAAATAAAAAGGCTTTAATGTTGAAATGCTTGTTATTTTTCCATACATCAAAAATTTCCTAACCCAATGAGGCTAATTAAATGAAAAAATGGGTAAAAGGATTGCTAATTATCGGGATTATTACTTCAGGCACGTTTTCTCTATTATTGGCACCAATCGTTCCTGTGTTTCTAACAGAATACAGAGTAATCCCGAATGATATTGGGATAAATCAAATTAATTTGATCGTAAATACTGATACTTCCAATATTCAAATTGACTATGCTAGCTCCAATGATTCGGATTTAATAGAATTAACTTGTGGTTATACAGTTCGCCATTCAGTACTTGTTCCTCCATCCAACCTTCCAATAAACTTTCAAAAATATAATAACTCAGGTATTCTAACTGTCATTGCAACGATTGATGTTCAGGGAATACAATATGGTACTATCGTTTCCTCATCTACTCTTATTACAATTAATCCGAGATTGATCTCCAATCTAACTATCGCTTCTCATTCCGGTAATATCGATTTAATCACCACAAATTTTCAAAACTTAACCTTTCAGGATGTCAATTTGACAACACTGCATGGTAATTGCTTTACAACCTTTATACCAGGCTGTATTATCCAAGGAAATCTTTCTATCCTAACTTCTTCAGGAAATAATAGATTAATCGTAAGTCCGAACTGTGAAATTGAAGGTCAGCTCATTGCAAACACTACTACTGGTAATAACGAAGTTACCTTTGGAGAGAATTGCACCATAGGTAATGACTTTTTTGTCCAAACTACTACGGGTACTTGTATTTTTACCGTAACGAATTGTTCCTTGAATAATAAAAATATTACAGGGATACTTGAATCCTCAAGTGGAGCCATAAATTCCACAATCACTCAATGGGTTAATCCTAATGGAAATCTCACTTTAGACGTTGATTCGGTTTCAGGAAACTGCCGTTTAATAATGGATTATAGTAACTCATCTTTCGCATCAACAATCTATTACACAACTGGTACTGGAAATATCTTCTACGATGGATTTGTTGGGTTTAATGCCATTCTGGGCGGCAATCGGTCGAAAAATTGGCCCTTAAGCTCTATTGTCAATGTTACCATTGACACGAACTCAGGAAATATTTACCTTCAAGGTGGATTTTCCTAATTCAAATTTACTATACATTTTTATGAAAAAACTGAAAAATATTAATCTGCACTTCATTATATATTCTAATATAATATGAGGGACTTACCAGACGAAAATGAGGTTTAAAAAATGGACATGCAGACTCAACTTGCGGAGAAAGATAGAATCATCGCAACTCAACAACAACAACTTAACGAATTAACTGACCAGCTGGAAAATATTAAAGCTCTTAGTCAGGATGTAATAAATGATAGCTTCGAAAAAGAAGATCAATTAAAAATAAGGACTGCTGAATGTACGAAGTATATGAATGCGAATGCTCAATTAAAAAGGCAAATTCAAGAACTACGACAGACAACTTCCGGTCCTGATACACTTACAAGAATACAAGCCTTGCAAGAGGAAAAGGAATTTATGCAAGGATTAATCGGACAACTTGAAGATGAAAAAGCAGAAAATGTAAAAGAATTTGAGAAAAAGATTTCATTTTTCCAAATTGAAAAAGAAAAGTTACAAAATAGTGTGTTAGATCTTGAATCCCGTATTGAACAGACGGCGGAATTGGAACAGAAAGTCCTTGTTGTAACGAAAAACAATGACATGCTATTACAGGAAAAGAGAAATTTACAACAGAAACTTCTCGAGTTAGAGCACCGAGCCAAGGATTGGGGCGATCATGACCAATATGTTGCCAGTTTACAAAAGGAGATCCAAGAATTAGAAGGCACAAGAGATAATCTACAGAAGAAACTTAGAAATGCAGAAGATTCAATAAAGGACTTATCAAAATTCAAAACCTTAAGTGCAACCTTAAAGGATGAAAAAGATGAAATCATAAGAAAGCAAACGTCCGAGCTAAAAGGAGTAGAAGGCGATTTACAAAGGCAAATTAATTCATTACAATCAGAAAAAACTGAGTTGTTAGATAAATTAGATACCATTGAAGAAAAGTATAAGGCGGCATCAAGAAAGATCACGAACATGGAGGCACTTCAAGCAGAAAGTTCGAGTTTTCTAGATAAACTTGAGCGCCAAGAAGCAGAAATCGAAAAACTAAAAGCACAGTTGAAATCATTAGATTCTATAGTTGAGAACGCCCAACTACTTCAAGAAGCGAAACTTAAATTAACTGACGAAAATCGTCAATTTCAACAAAAAATTTCTCAATTAGAACAAGACATCTCAGTTTGTTCTCAATATAAGGGCGAATTGGATGAGCTCAGAGAAAAAAATGCAAAATTAACGGTAACTCTTGAAAGGTATCAAGGTAAATCCTCGCGGGTGATTGAGCTTGAAGACCAAACGAAAAATTTAATGCAACTCAATCAACAACTTGAAGACCAACTAAGCGCATTACAAAAGGGCGACACCACTCCTGGCGATTCGATAATTGAATTGAGACGACAAAATAAAGAACTCAATGCGCAAAATATCAGAATTTTAAGAGAAAATAGCACATTAAAAGACCAACTTAGTCAGAGGCAGACTTCTGAAGAACAATTAAGAATAGAGATAACCTCCGAACTTAAAAAAGATATTACCGCTTCTAAGGGAAAATTAGCACAAACAATTGCCACATCCGAAGATCAGGCCCACCAAATCTCAGGGCTTACTGAATTGAATCGATCACTTCAAAAGGAAAATAGTGACTATAAACAAGAAATTAGTAAGATGAAAAAAGCGTTAGCGGAAATGGCTGAAATTAAGTCAGGGTTTGATTCCTTAAAGGAGATCAATTTCAAACTT
Organism: Candidatus Helarchaeota archaeon; assembly: GCA_013375405.1. Next base: position 395 of record JABXJU010000309.1, on the reverse strand, counting down.
GAAGATACCAAGGATACACTTACTAAAGAGGTTAAAACCCTTAGGCGTGAAGTACGAGATCTGACCATAACGGCCGATAATTTTGTTAAATTAAAGGAAACTTACCAAAATCTAGAGACTTCTCACCGGGAATTAGAAAATACGAATCGTTCGTTCAAGGTTCAACTAATGGACATGGAAAACCTCAAGGAGGGATTTGATTCTCTGAAAAAATTAAACACGGACCTAGAAGATGAAAACAGGGAGATTAAAAAGCAGTTATCGACGGCACAGCGCGAACTTGATAGATTTATCGCAGCCAACTTCGAGACCAGAGTTAAAAACCTCGAGGCACGTAGTCAAGAACTTCAGGATACCATAAAGTTCAAAGAAAATGAGTTATCTGTGAAAGACGA
>JABXJU010000058.1 GCA_013375405.1 Candidatus Helarchaeota archaeon | reverse complement strand
GTCGAAGGAAAATTCTTTAAAAACTGAAGCTAAATCCGACTTAAATATAAAAAAAATTGTCAAAGTACTGATTATAAATTTATAAGGATTTATATCATTTGAACTTCATTTTCTTTAGCCCGGGTGGAGTACCCATACCTCCCATACCTGGCATACCTTTTCTAAAACTGCGGCTTTTTCCGAACTTTTTTACCATTTTTTTAACCATATTATATTGTTTGACTAGTTCTTTTACATCTCGATGGTTGGTGCCTGATCCTTTTGCGATTCTGGTCATTCTAGAACTATTGATGATTTTAGGGTCGTTCATTTCAGCGGCGGTCATAGAATCCATGATGTATTTCCATTGATCGAGTTTGTCTTCAGCTACTTCTTGCATTCCCTCTGGCATTTTCGCGCCTAAGCCCAGCAGCTGGAGGATTTTACCCATAGGGCCCATTTTACGGACAGATTTCATTTGATCATACATGTCCTTTAAAGTAAAACGACCTGTTAGGAATTTTGTTTGTAAATCTTTTGAGATGGGAATTTCCGCTTCTTTAATCTTCTCAAGAATCATGTTCAGATCAGGGATACCAATTAAGCGGCCCACGAAACTCTTCGGATCGAATTTCTCGATATCATCAACCCGTTCGCCAAGTCCAATGAATTTAATCGGAGCTCCAGTGGCAGCCACCGCAGAGAGAGCGCCACCGCCCTTTGCGGATCCGTCTAATTTAGTTACAAAAATCGACCCGATTTCCGTAGCTTGGTTAAAGGCATACGCTTGTTTCGCTGCCTGTTGCCCTAAGGTGCCATCTATTACAAGGATAATTTCAGCAGGTTTAATAGTCCTCTCGATTTTAATCATTTCTTTCATTAAATCTTTTTCATCCTTATGCCTGCCGGCGGAATCAACAATAATCGCCTCTATCTTATTATCAATAAACTGTTTAACCCCGTTCTTTGCAATTCTCACACTATCCTTTGATTCAGGCTCACCGTAAATAGGGACCTCGATTTTTTCTGCAAGTTGAGATAATTGATCATAGGCACCAGGACGATAAGTATCAGCACAGACCAAAGCAGTCTTAAATCGCTTCTTTTTGAAAAATAATGCCAATTTTGAAGCAGATGTAGTTTTGCCTGAACCCTGTATACCTATCAATAGAAATATATTCGATTTTCCTGCTTCAATATCTAAAGGGTAAGATTTTTTCCCCAGAAAGTTAGTGATTTCATCATACACAACTTTCATTGTATAATCACGTAAAGAGATTCCAGGAGGTCGGTGTTCTTTTAAGGTTCGTTTTCTTATTCTATCACTCAAGTTTTCAACTAACTGAACATTTACGTCGGCCATTAAGAACATACGCTGTAAATCTTTGATTAATTCTTCAATTGCTTTTTTATCTACTATCGGAAGTCTTAACAATTTCCGAAAGGCATCATTTAGCTTTCCACCAAAGAGCTTAATCTTAATCACCAAGCGTACATCTACGAGATCAATTATATTTGCAATGTCAGTTGATAATAATTATTAATCACGAATTGCATAAAAACCTATAATTTCCTTATGCTCTCACGAGGAAAATTTATAGTTGTTAAATAGACCCATTAAGTGATAAAAGTGAATAAACCATTAACAATATTCGGAATAATTTCGATTTTTCTGGGGGTAATAGGGGGCTTTTATATCATAGAATTCTGGGTCGCCGCTATTGTTGGGATTGCATTGATAATAATTGGTGTTGGAGTAGATATTGGAAAATTTTCAAAGAGTTCGATTGGTGAAGATTCTGTAACTGAGTTTTGCCCGAAATGTGGGAGCGCAATAAAGAAAGGTTCTAAATTTTGCCCCTATTGTCGAGAAAAATTATGAAGAATTAACTTCAATTTTTATATCGGGATTAAGCAAACACGCGGCATCTTCGCGGAGAAAGGCGATGCTTGCTAATGCTCCAACTTTTCCTCGTTCGCCAGTAATTTCAATCAAATCAATATTAAGTTCATTCGCTACTCGCTCAGCTTCTGTAATTGAAACTTCTTTTGCACGCGCTTTATTTGCAAATTGCTTTAATTGATGGGGGACTACTAACCCTCTCATAACTGCTATTGCTGTTTCTTCAGAAACAGTTTTATAACGTAAAAAATCTTGGATTTCACCTATAACACGATCAAAATCTGTTTCTTTGATTGCAAATTCAATGAAAGAAGCATTATTTCCAAGTGTTTTAAATTGAATATTGGGATTTAGAAATACAATTTTATGAGCAATCCGATTAATATTTTTCAGATTATTCAAGAGAGATAGAGATATTGCCCATGTGGCGCCCTCTTCTAAATCATCTGTATCATCAATCCCAAGAGTGATATGTTCTAAAGTGGGTGTATAGATTTTTCCCTCGATAAAAGTCTCTTTTTTTGTATGTTCTATACGTCTAACGCCCATTGCACCGCCCATTGTCTCGGTAAGAGAATAAGCGGGCCCACCAGTCGCTTTAATTATTTGAACAATTTCATCCCCTTCAATAGATATTTCCTCAATTCCAACAGCTGATTTTGACCCGAGACCTTCTAATGGTTGCCTGCCTATCCTTGCTAACTCCCTTAGAAAAACTCCATCATGTTTTGTTTCAATGATTACGCCACCCGTTTGCCGATGGGCGAATGCACAATAGGTTGTACAACCCTCACTTCCACAGAAATGATAAATCTCTACTAAATTATTCTTCCGATCGAGACATGTGAATATATTTTTACATGCTGTCGTCGGGTACTCGCTTTTTAATATATAATTAAATTTTGCAGGTCTCGAACCTGCGGCATCTTCGATGCGATCGATATAACCTTCATTCACTAAGCGATTAATCCAGTCTTGTATCGTACTTCGAGGCGAATTCGTTTCTTTGATGATATCTGTGATTGTAAAAAATCCTTTCATTTTTGTAAGGGACTTAATGAGATTAAGGCAGACGGCCCGTTTCTTTAATGTTTTTGACATAAAATAAGAGAATCCCCTTTTTAAAATGTTTTAAAGGAGGGTTTTAAATTAATGAAAGCGAATTCAACAGTTGGTTCTTCCATTCGAAGAATTTGGGTTAATTTTAATAATCCTAACGAAATAACATAGCTGGTAACCTCAATTAAATTAATATCCAATTCTTCTGCAGTTTTTTCTGAGTTATATGTAAAATGATTACAGACTATCGTATCAATATCTGCTTTTTTTGCCATTTTTAATAGTTGAAGATTTAAGGGGTGCCCAATAATTATGCCAACTTTTTGTATAGACGAATTTAAATCACCCAAAAATCGAATTGGAGAAATATCCAATTTTTCCTTTATCATAGTGAGAAAATTTAGCAAGTTATTCGAGGGTGTTGTAATTTTACACACGCACCCCGCTGTTTTATCTTGATTCATTGCATTTTTAATTTGAAGGAGGTCTATAACCTCAAGATTAAACACTTCTGCGATGAGATCAATAAGCCCAGATTCGGCATACTCCTCTTGAATTTTATAGAGATTAATACGATTTTCTAAAAGGATTTTGATCTTTGGATAAAGTTCATCGGTGATCTGGTTAAAATTAGCCCAAATGCCAGGAGTCGTATAACAAATAATAAGATCAAATTTATCACGCACTGCTGTTGAAATTACTTCGGTATTGGGATAGAGGGCGAGAATGCACTTTTTAACTTTTTTTTTCTTTTGTTCTTCTGGGTAGGTTGGGCCAAGTTTCATTGCAGTTTCTGAAGTATTTTGAATTCCGATGAGCCTTTCGATTATCCTGATAATCTCATATAAATTAGTAATTGGTAATCCATCCTATAATAATATATTATAAATTTCGAATTTCTTAATATCCCCTAAATATAATGCCCAGATCCAGTAGTTTTTCTGACAGTTTCTTTTTCTTCTTTGATTTTTGCCTTTCGTCTCGGTTTAGTTGAGGATTTAGAAGCTGATTGTTCCCTAAGTAGTTTCCATAGCACAGTTCGCATTTTAATTTTTTTTCGAGTGTTTTTAGCATCAGATTTATGCTTATTTTGTCTATTTCGAATTCTTTTTAATTCTAATTTAATTTTTTTTATTAAGTTGAGTGGCAATTTTCCAGCCTTGTGTTATTTTTCAATTTTTGACATAAGTTTAGAATGGTATTAAAACCTATAATCAATAATAATTATAAAGATTATTTCAAGGTTTATTACAGGTTAATTTCTAATTGAAGGTCAAGGGATATATATTGGGGGCCATTGACAAGGAATTGGTCACTGCAGAAGCAATTTTGGCAATTGAAAAGGGAGCTTCAGAGCGAGAAGCATTAAGAATAATGAGTCAGAAATATAATTTCATCACAGATTGGCGTATTCGAGGACCAATTCATTCACTTGTTTTTGAATGTATCCGTAGGTTAAACCTAATTGACTTCTTAATTAAGGAATCGTTGGAAAAAGGAACTTTAAAGCAATTATATCCTTTACTTCGAAATTTATTACGAGTCGGGGTATATATCCTTAAATTTACTGATACACCTCCTCCAAAAATAACGAAATTTATTGTTAAAGTATCGAAGGAACGCTTTGGAAAATCGGTAGGAAAATTTACAAATGCGGTTTTACGTAAAATTGAACAATTAAAGATATCAGATTATATTACAGATTCAAAAGATATTGCAAACCTAAGCTTACAATATTATCATCCGCCTTGGTTTATTGAATATCTCATTAATTTAATTGGGCTTCCGGAGACAATCGAATTCTTAAAAAAATCTATTGAAGAAAATCGACTATTCATCAGAATAAATACATTAAAAACTGATTTATCCTCTGTTATTGAAAAATTAGAACAAGAAGAATACACATTTTTAGTAGATCAAGATCTACCTGACTTAATTAGAATAACCCAGTGGAAATTACCAGTTATTCACAGCTCCTTACTCAAAGAAGGGCTTATTTATATACAAGATAAAGCATCTACACTTGTTTCCCACGTTTTAAATCCGCAAGAAGGTGATATTATTTTTGATTTATGCGCGGCTCCGGGGGGAAAATCGATGCACATCGGACAATTATTGGGGAATTCAGGTATGATCTTTGCAGTTGATCGTTCCCATCGAAGGTTATTAGAACTAACTACAAAATTGTCACAATATAATCTTCATAATATTTATGTTATTAATATAAATGGTGAAACTAGTCCAAGTTTTATTCGAAAAAAGGCTGATAAAATACTAATAGATCCCCCTTGTAGCGGTACAGGGACATTTGTTTCTCGCCCCTATTCAAAATGGAAATTGCGGCTTAAAGATCTACAAGCTTTTACGGCAATTCAGTGGAAATTATTAATAGCCGCTACAAAATCATTAAAGAGTTCGGGAGAGATTATCTATTCGACGTGTTCTCTCACTTTAGAGGAAAACGAAAAAATGATAAAGAAATTCTTGCATGTCTTTCCCGACTTTTCCCTTGTGCCTGCAACCCCTTTTCTTGGTACCCCCGGATTTTTAGGATTAACCGAAACCCAGCGGTTATGGCCTCATCTTAATGAAACTGAGGGATTTTTCATTGCAAAATTAAAAAGGAAATAAAGAGTATAGTATATCTATAGAAAAGTGGATTTATTTCTAAAACAGTAAGGTTGTGGCATTGCTGGAAATTATCAATACAATTGATAAAGGCATTAAATTTTTAAAAGATAAAGATGTGCGGGGTGCCATAGAATCTTTTGGAGATGCAATGGCACAAAGTGGAAAAAATTTAGAAGAAGAAGTGCATTGGGTGGGGGAAAGAGGATTAGAATTGATCTTGAATGTTAGAATTGCTCTTTTTTCTGCAACTTGGTTTTATTTTTCACTTCATTTAGGAACACAGGGAAACGAACAGTTGAATTATTTAAGTCAAGCTCAAGGATTAATAAGTTTTGATAATTTAATCTTAAAACCTGTGGTGGGACGTGTTTTCAAGAGTTTGCAAGAAAAGGGAAAAATCCCTTCGCGAAATCTCGCAATTACTATGGTTGCTATTGACAACGGAATAAAAGAATTGGGAAAATTGGTCAAAGAATCTTTAAATAGATTTATTTCCATTCCTGAACCGAAAGAAGAAGCTCCCCAAAAAGAAAATGAGGAACAAAAAGGGGTTCAAAAGCCAATAAAAAGAAGAAAAAAAAGAGGCTCAAAATCCAAAAATTGAAGTTAAAGAGCCCAAAGGAGAATAAATCGATGGATGGAGTTTTCATTTGTAAAGCTTGTAAGATGCAATATAAAACTCTACCATTAAATGCAAAATGCGAGAAATGCGATTCTCTTTTAGAATTTAAAATGGATTATGATGATAATAGATTATTTTCATTTACTGAACCCCTCACTTTTTGGAGGTACAGCCCCCTATTGCCTTCAATAAAGGAAAAAAATAGGTTAAATTGGAATGAGGGAGGAACACCTTATTTGAGAGCAAAAAAGCTCTCTGCAAATTTGGGTATCATAAATTTATTTTTAAAAGATGAGACTAAAAATCCGACGCATTCCTACAGTGATCGGGCAAGTTCTTTAATTCTTTCTTATGCACTTGAAGTGAGATACCTATCTGTAATCTGTGCATCGAACGGGAATTCAGGGGCATCAGTAGCCGCATATTCCGCGCGTAGTCCTCTTGCTTGTAAAATAATTGTGCCAAAAAAAGTTGCTATCGGGAAATTAGCCCAAATGTACATCTTTTCAGATAATATTTCAGAATTTGGTGAATTACTAGATAATAGTATTGCCCATTCAGAGGTTTTAAGTGAGAAAGAAGGGTTATTTCAGGCAACGCCTGAAATTAATCCTCTATCTATTGAAGCACAGGCAACAATTGCTTACGAAATTATTGAAAAAACAAAAGAACACAATCGCCCAGACTGGATAATAGTCCCTATGGGATCGGGTGGCCTATTGTGGAGTATTTGGAAAGGATTCAAAACATTTAAACAATTGAATCTGTGTGATAAGTTACCACGAATAATCGGAGTTCAAGCAGCTGGTTGCGCTCCGATAGTGGAAGCTTATAAAAATAAGAGAAAGGTTAAGCCACTATCGAATCCTAGCACCAATGCTCTTGAGATATTGGTAGGGAATCCATATTGGGGTGAGGCAGCTCTTTTTGCCATTAAAGAATCAAATGGACTAGCTATCTCCGTAACTGATAATGAAATTATTGAATCTGAAAAGAGATTGGCACGTACGGAAGGGATTTTTGCAGAATCCGCTAGTTCTGCTACATTAGCGGGGCTAAAAAAATTAGTAGATGAAGGGATCATTGATAAATCGGAAAATATTGTCTGCCTCATAACAGGAAGTGGTCTTAAGGAACCTTATATCATAAGAGCCCTCTCTGAAAGACCAAAAATAATGGGACAAAGAGTCAGCACGAAATTGGAGATATTAAGGATACTTGAAATTGATGCTTCCTACGGTTATGCAATCTGGCAATCTCTCGGTTCAAGAAAAAGTATTCAATCAATATATCAGCATTTAAATGAGCTAGAAAGCAAAGCATTAATAAAGAGTAAACAAGTTAAAAACAAAAAGATTTTCGAGATCACTGTTAGGGGTCAAAAAGTGCTATCAGCACTTGAAACGCTAGTTGATCTTCTCTGAAAGACGTTCTTCTGGAAATATACTACTATGAATCCGAATACTTGCTGGGACAGCGACCCCTAAACCTACTAACACCTGAGCTATGTTTATTGGTATTTCTCCAATTGCATCTCCTATTGCCCAAAAAGTCAATTCATAAAAAAAGTACCCTATTACCATAACTATCCCACCAATTAAAACTGCTAAAATCAAAATTCCTCTTTCTTTCCAAGTCTCCCAATATTTCAACCAACTTTTTAATTTAGCGGTATAAACAATATATCCAACTATAAATCCTTCCAAAAATTTGATGGGGAGTGTCCCTATTATAAATTGAGGTGCAACAATTGCGTCTGCCAAAGCGGCCCCTACGCCACCTGCAAATCCTCCAATAAATGGGCCAAATAAGATTGCAGCGATATAGATCACGATTTCACCAATATTGAAATATCCCCCGGTTAGTGCATTTACGAGAATAGGAAATGAAAACGTAACCGCACATACTAATGCGGTCATTATACTAGTGATTGCAATTATCATTGTTTTCCTAGATGGAGGTAAATAATCTTGAAGAAAACCCATTTTGAACACCTTTGCTATTAAGGTTTGTACTTGTAAACTATTATTAAAGTTTTATCTTGTATATTTTTTTAATCCAACTTAACAACAAGGTTAAAAGATAAGGAAAATTTTTAAGGAATTCTTTTACTAATATTTCAATTTACTTTCAAAAATTGAAGGTTCCAATTAATTAAAACAGGATTTCCTAAGTATGATGAAAATTAAGAAAGTTATCGATTCAAGTACTCGCGTTAAATCTATTGAATATGCTATTCGAGATGTAGTAGCTATTGCGAAACAAATAGAAAAGAAAGGAAAATCAGTTATATATCTTTCTATTGGAGATCCCCCAAAATATGATTTTGACACACCTAAACACATTAAAGAAGCATTGTCAAACGCAGTGAATAAGGGGCAAAATCTATATGTAGATTCCTTGGGATTACCGGAGCTACGCGAAGCAATAGCAGAAAAAGCAATAGTTAATAGAATACCAATTACTGCTGACGATATTTTAATAACATCTGGTGTTTCTGAGGGAATTCTCTTTGTACTATCAACCTTGATCAGGTCAACGAAGAAAGATGAATTTCTTCTGCCAGGACCTTCATATCCACCCTGGTTAAGTTACACGAAATTTTTTGAAGGAGTGCCAATCGAATATAAAATGGATGAACAAAACAATTGGCAGCCTGATATTGATGATATCAGGAAGAAAATGACCAATAAAACACGAGGAATCCTGATTCTTTCTCCAAATAACCCCGTTGGAGTAGTATATAGCGAAAAGCATCTGTTAGAGATAATCGATTTAGCTGGAGAATATCAGTTGCCAATTATTGCAGATGAAATATATGATCAAATTACTTATGATAAAAAATTCGTCAGTGTGACAAGTTTGGCAAAAGATGTGCCCGTTATTGGGTTAAATGGGTTCTCAAAATCATATTTAATGACTGGATGGCGTCTTGGATATATATATTATTGTGATCCAGAGCATTACTTGGATGAATTTAAAGAAGATATTAAACGAATGGCACGGATTCGATTATGCGCCCCGGGGCCTTCACAGTTGGCTGCAATTGAAGCTCTAAAGGGACCACAAGATCATATTTCTGAGATGATCGCAAGGCTTCGAAAGCGTCGTGATTATACATGTAAACGGTTAAATGAACTAGAGGCTATTGATTGTAAAGTACCCGAAGGAGCATTTTATGTTTTTCCTAAAATAGAATTGGGCACACGATGGAAGGATGATAAAGAGTTTGTCATCGATTTTTTAAAGAAAAAACAGGTCCTTTTCGTTTATGGATCTGGATTTGGAGCTAAATATGGCTCTGGGCATTTTCGTGTGGTATATCTCGCCCCAATTCCGATGTTAGAGCAAGCATTTGATAAGTTTGATGAATTTATGAAGGGATAAGGTTTTTTATTTTTTTTTCCTCCAGCTCAATTAACTGCTTTAAATTAATTAACTGCAACACCAGCCTCAGAGATAATATATAAATTATGAATCAATGCTTATTCAACTCCGTGATTAACATTTATGAAAAAGTAATCCAATATAACTTGATTGAATTTGGTTGAATAAACGCTATTTGTGAATTTCAAGGGTTGTTCTATGACAGGAAAAAATAAGGAAGGCCCAGACCAAAAAAATGCAGATTTTATGAATAAACAGTTTAAGCGTTTAGGTTTTCGAATAGAGTGCCTTGGTGGAGCAACAAATGCGGCTGGGGCATTAGGGAATGGCAGACTCACGGTTGGAATTAGTCCATGGAGTGAGTTAATCTATTTTCGATGGCCTACTCAATCATATCATGATCACCTACGCTATTTTACAAAGAGCAAAGGTTTGTTGGCAGCATTGTTTCCGAAAGACATGCGTTGGGGGAAGGAGGCACCGAGCTTGGATTGGATAAGATATGGGAGACCTTACGAAGCCTATCCTGGATTGGGGGCCAAGGGGGGAATTTATTTTCGAGATGGGAGCTTAAGCTGGTTTGGGGACGAAACCTGGACGAGCTCACGTCGATATGTACCAGAAACAGGTCCTATTCTTAACACGCAATTGCAGAGAAATGATGTGAAAATCGAAATCCGTCAATGGGTCGACTGGCATAGCGATTTACTTGTACAAGAGTTTCAGATTCAGGCACAATCTGCACAAAAATTCTTTTACTATGGCACATTTGCCCCCTCTAATAAATTAGATCGTAACTATGGCGTACCTGATTCGAAAAAGCGTGGTTTCGCCACGATTTATCTCCCAAAAAACTCTGCGATACTTTATTTTCTCCCTAATATAAAGGATAAAGGTCATTTTATTCCTAAACTAAACCAAGAACTAACCCCTGAACTAATCGATAATTGCTATCCTGATGGGGGAATTTTTATATCGATGAGCATGCTCACTCCAGCAGATGGATTTCAAGTCGGTGCGGATAGGCGAGGTAGATCTATTAGTAAAAACGCACCTCTTGGGGCATATGAAAACGCGCAAGCTGGAAAATTAAACAGGAATCGGGGATTTATAGGTCCAGCTGATGCAGGTTTGGGACGGGATCTTAAAGGTGATGATCTAAAGGTCGTTATTCTAACAACAATAGCAGATACGGCGGGAGGAAGTATAAAAATCTTGGAAGATGCTCGAGACCATGGTTTGGAGATAATTGAGCGAAAAACTATCGAATATTGGTTAAATTTAATGAACCGAGTAGATATACCACCCCAAGCAAGGCCCTCAGAGAAGCGAGTATCTCTGCGTTCAATAGCTAATCTTTTTATTGGTCGTGATCCTGATAGTGGAGCCATTGTCGCTGCCCCAACTCGCCAACCCCCGTATCGTTACGATTGGCCGCGTGATGGAACATTTTATGACCTTGCTCTTGACTTGGCTGGGTTTCCTGAGGTTGTGGAACAGCATCTCGACTTTTACCGGCGTACCCAACGAAATAATCGACTTTCGGTAGGCTTAGCGTGGTTATTAAGATTGAAATCCCCGTTTTATTCTCCCCGCGGGCATTGGCATTCTAATTTATATACTAATGGTAAAAAAGGGGCGCTCTCAATTATTCCCTTTGAAATTGATGAGACCGCTTTAATTGTCTGGGATCTCTGGCGGCATGAACAGTTTGTTCCGGAGGCTGATCGCCCAACATACCAAGAAAAATATCTAGAAACCCTCCAACTGGGAGCGGACGGGCTTGAAGCTTACGTAAATCGGCGCAAAGGCTGGACCAAGCGTAGTTTTGAAGACGATAATCTTGTACCCCTAGCTACCCTCCATGGAGCTGCTTCCGTTTTGGCGGGACTTGCTGCAGCAATGGATGCAGGACAACGATGGGGGGCGGATCCCAACCAGATCGAGCGTTGGAGCACATCGGCGACTGCATTGCGGAATGGAATTCTTCGTAGAATTGAGAATAAATCAATCTTGAATAAGGGTGGATGGCGAGGCATCAGGTGGTCTTTGTTCCCTGCTCCTGTATTCGAAAGTTATGATGATCCAAGGGCGGAACTAATCATAACTGAACTAGTAAAAGATATTCAAAATATGATTGCCAAGAAAAATCGTGTTTATCACTATTTGGGGGAGCGAGTTTTCATTTTAGGTGTAGTTAGCTCGAAATTACCCCAATTTCGAACCCTTGTTGAGAAAGGACTTGATGAAATCGTAAATAAAATTCCAATTGAAGGTACTGATAGCTATGGAGAAGTCACCCTGTGGATTGAAATGCCAGGCTATCCAGAACTCCTTGCCCAACAACGAACCAGTATTCCGCATTTTTGGACTGGAGTTTGTACCTATTTAGCCGTGGAATCTTTCTATCGCCCCGCCCGATTCTTAACCCAAATTCCACCAATTCCTAAATAATTTTCTGAATTTTTATAATTTTAAATAATTTTTAGTTAAATAACTTAAAGTGATATAGCATAAGGGAAAGAGATTCAAGTCCTTAATTGTCTTGCGGATCAGGTTCAGTTTCGGTATCATCGACGAAGGGCATCAGGACCGGCTCCTCCTGCGTGGGGGGTTTCTTCCCGGTAGCCGCCCTGCGTGCTTTCCGTTGTATAAAGAGGTCTCCGAGGGTAGGAATTCCTACCCCTATGGGGATGCCAAATCAAAGCCGGAGGTGGTCGCGCCGCTCGCCTTCTTGGCGAACTCCGTCCGGTCGTAGATCAAGGTCGCGGGGATCGCTCCCTTAAAAGTCTCTATCCATCACTCAATTCTTTATGATGTTTGATTTTTACTAACTTTTTTTTGGCGAGCTCCTTCGCCCGTTCAATCGCTTGTTTCACGGCCGCCCTCGCGGGCACCGCGTCCCCCCCGAAGTCGCGCAGGAATGCCGCGCGGAAGGCGGCATCGCCGATCAGGGCGGCAGTGAGAACCTCCTCGGAGGTTCGTGATATGCTGAACTTCAGCCAGAGTTTCATAAACACGCGACGGAGTTCGGAACGCCCTTGTGTGGGAAGGTCAGCGTCCGCAAACGCGAGCTCCTTCGCCCGTTCAATCGCTTGTTTCGCGGCGGCTCTCGTGGGCACCGCGTCCCCCCCGAAATCACGCAGGAATGCCGCGCGAAAGGAGGCATCACCGATCAGGGCGGCAATGAGAACCTTCTCGGAGATTCGCGATATGCTGAATTTTATAAATAGTTTTGTTAACATGCGACGGAGTTCGTCGTTCTCCACGTCCTGCAGCGGCTCTTTTTCAAGGATCGACCGCAGCTTCCTGACCAAGTCCGCCGCTTTCTTGCGCTTGCCAGCTTGCAACAATTGGTTCTCCGACTCCTTTAACAACTCGATCTTCGTCCTTGGATCGATCTTTGCGCGCGTGACAATAGTTTTTAAGAAGTAACAGATTGCCACGTAATTTTCACTGGCATGATAGCTTTCGGCCGCCTTTCTATAAGTGGTTTCGGCGGCTTCCAGCTCGCCCAGTCCTTCGTACAATTGAGCTGCCTTGCGAAAATGCCATCCTGCTTTGCGGTGCCGTCCTTTCGCCAGGGCTTTCCGGGCCGATTCCATTCTTAATTGGGGTGTCAGTCCTTCCCACCTAGAATATCTTAGTAATGTGAGGACTGCAACCGCTTCCACCCCGACGCCCAGGGCAAAGCTCAGCGCTAGGACCAGTCCAGGAGTAGTAGTAGGAGTAGGAGTAGCATAGTACGTAAATATAAATCCCACCACGGCTACAAAAATGGCACTTACCGGAAGGATGGCTCCAAACTTAAAGCCTCCTCCAAGAATCAATCCAACACCAACACCGGTAACTCCAATGCAAATCAACATACCAACCCCAGGTCCAAATGTAGGTGGAAACCAACCATAGCTTACTACACCCCTTCTTAAATTGTTTACCCGGATTATTAAAATAATCATCGCGATGAATGCAGAAACGCTGCTGACAACCAATCCCGCTACTGCCATTCCTTTCGCGCCGCCTTCCTTTTTTGTTGCCGTGCCTTTTATCATCCCTTCACCCTCATTTTTATACACATTTCGAAACTGACTTTTAAGGGATCGTTCCCTTGGTTCAGCGGTCTAAAAATTCTTATGGTTAACATTGTATAAAAACTTATAAGATTGCTTGAGGGGGGAGCTTTGAATGAATGGGTCATATTATGGGCAGATGGGAGTATCGAACCCACGTGCTCACACGCGGGATTTTCGAACCCACGAGCTCTCGCGCCCCGGGCGAGAATCATAGCCATTCTAGCTTCGATATAAAATCGAAGTTGCTAGACCACTGCCCCGTTGATGATTTTAAAAAGTTTGGAGACTCATAGTTTGGATCGTTTATTGATGACATTGCCATTGTTATCTTCAATAAGAATCTGAAAATTTTTAATATTTGTCCCTACGTTATCGTGGTATGCGTGAATATCAGAACCCGGTTTCCATTCATTTACGCCAGTTAGCTTTGGAGGTAATTCGAAGAATTCCGATTCAATCGGTAAAATTTTTACTGTAACACCAGTTAAAACTTCTTTTGATTTATTTTTAAGAGTAACAGTTAATCGTTTCTGATCCAGATTAGGATTACTGATTTCAATAGATTCGGGTACAAGAATTTTTTGAAGGACTGGCCCCGTTGCCCGTTTAGAAGTGAAAAGTTCTGATTCATCAGGTATTTCTTTTCCAATAATGTGAATAGGAATCTGAAATTTCACAACTTCACCTGAGGTGCGTGTTCCTTTCACTTCAAGCAACCAATTTACATAATCACCGTAAGTTTCTTTCCAGCGGGTTTTTTCTGGGGGTTCCCACACGTAACGATGAGTTAATTCTATCAAGGAGGGAAGTAATAATTGAAGGGTTCCCTTGGTTAAATTACTGGCTTTAATTGATTTCTCGACTGAGGGGAGTTTAGGTTTGATATGAACACAAGTTGGCGCATAATCAGGACAATTACAAGTAATATTGGCATCCTTTACGAGATCTACCTCGAGATTCCTAAATTTCTCAAGTTCATAATCTATCTTTAGAGATTCTTCGGGTCGAAATTGATCTTTCGCTATAGTTATTTTTATTCCCTTTATAGATACTTCAACTGGGTGAGGTTCGGCGATTTTCATTGGACGTGTTTTCAAAATAACTGGATTTTCTGCAAAAAAGAATTCTTCTTCTACGCGAGTCCCCGGTTTTACCATACTAATTTCGGATCTAATTCGATAGTTTAAATTTCGTTCTTTAACGGAAGGAGGAACTCGAGTACTAATAGGAATAGTCTTTTCTCTCTTATATTCCCCTTTTTCTAACTGTCCTTCACAAAATATATCAATTTTTGAAATAGCGATATCTCTACCACATAAACGCTTTGCATAAATTCGGCTTCCAGCCCAAAATATTTTCGTATCCTCTGGTAGATTAAACGTATTTTTCACTACTGTCGAGGTACCTACAAAGACTTCTGGTTCAGTTATTAATTTTACCGCTTGCATTATTGGCCCTTCAGAATTATGAACTAAATCAATCGCTATGGGCTGAAACCACTAAATCTGCAAAAAGTCTCATATCTTTTAAGAGAATTTTTATTTTTTCTTCGGATTCTATGTCGATATCTTTACTCCGCATAATTAAAACTGAGAGAATAAATTTGAAAACATGCAACTCGAGATGTTTTTCGGATTTTTCGGATTCACCCTCGAATATGGCGGAATCTGTCATGAAGAAATTCTCTCGTAATGTATTACAGGAACTAATAAAATCTCTTAGGTCACCTCTTAGCTGTAATCCGCTCGAAATACCGGGAACATTATGGACGATTACGTTTCCACTTACATCGGAAATAATAATTTTTGCATCAATTTCTGCTAATTGCTGTTCAGCATTTTGAACATGTTCTTGCAAAGCGTCATAGTTTGCAACAAGAATATCTCGTAAAATCATCGATAATTTATCTTGATCGTAAATGGATGTTACTTGAATTATAGGGTTCCATTTTTTCAATGCCTCACTAAATAACTGTTTAGCACTTTTTAAGTTCGCTTCCAATTGGTCTTTTTTGAACTCTTCCGTATCATATTTATGAAGAAAGATAATTATTTTTGGTTTTTTTGTACTTTTTTCGAAAATTTCCATAATTTTTAGAAAATATTCCTTCGCCTTTTCAAATTTTGCTACATCATGTAAGTCGACAATTGGAATTAACACATCCGTCTCAGCAAAGATTTCGGGTTTCTCTACATAGGAATTTCTATATTGATCCTGACCTCCAAAATCGAATATAGATACGTTCAATCCCAAATATGGATGGCGACGTACTTCATACATTACAGTGGGAGCAAAATCTTTGGTTTCGGCGGGTGATTTCGCGGCGAAAGTAGTTGCATATATACTTGTTTTTCCACAACCTGCTAATCCAACTAGCGCGATTTTCATTTTTCTACCTCTTTTTAACTTTTTTCTTCTTTACTTTCCTTTTTTTAATTCGAGTAAAAGATTGATATAATTATTAAAAATTATTTTGATTGCCTCTCTTTTTCTAATTTAGCAAGTAATTTCTTAATATCAATTTTTCTGGTGAAAAGAGTGCCGAGTGGATCTTTGATCTCACATAAATATTCATTTTCGGCGTTTTCCTGGACTCGTGGATAGGAAAATTCCAGTTCTTCAAAGGGATACCAGACATTCACAGTGGTAAACCATTTATGATCCTCAAAAAATTCAGTAATATGGGAGATTTTAACAGTAACATTTTCTAAGCTAGATCCACTATTGTTTATAACTCTAAATTCTATTTCCTTTTGATTGAATAATAAATTTAATCCGGAAAATTTCACAGTTTTTTGTCGTGCTGCTGCCTGTTTTATTATCGTGTCTGTATCTTTTATTTCGCCTGTGGCCTCAACTAATTCGCCTCCAGGCGGGTGGCTTGGTATTGGTTCTTCAAATCCAAGAGTATATCGTCTCCGTCTTCTCAGTGTATACAACTGTGCTTTTTTCATACGTGCTAAATTGAGCACCCATTTAAGTTTACCACGGGGCATTGGTTGGAGTTCAATATATCCGGCTTCTGCAGCGTCAAGGAGGACTTCCAATCCAATTCCAGTTCGCGCTAAAATTGTCGAGTAGCCATCAGGAGAGCCAACACTGCCTACAGAGATATCCGCATTTTCCGAGGTTAAGTCAGTGCAGTATTGACAACTCGAAGATCGATATCTATCAAGATCATGGACACTTACTTCTAAAATCTCTCCGCTTTTTTGAATAAATTGCATTTTCCCCTTTTTAATGGTCATCTTTTCTATGGCATTCATAGTTAGCTTATGGGTTTTTAAAAAAGATTTTAATCCTTCATAGGAGAAAGAATCCATGCAGAATAATCCTATCGCAAGAATATTCGCTCTCATAAACATATGAACGAGACCAAATGGCGCTTTCCACATCTTATAGATCGCATCGATATTACAGGGAGTTCCAACAAATCCAATAGAGCGATTTCCTTGTTTAATTGCATCAAGTAAACCAATTAGTGTTTGAGAATGGCTGTATATCGATCCGGACGTTTTCAAGAGTTCTTCCCGCGTTGTTACTATTTTCACCTCGGGTTTCCAAGGTTCCTCGGAACTTTTTCCAGTAGCTATCGCACAATCAATCAGCTTTTTATCTAATAAATAAAGTAGGAGTGCTGTTACAACACCACCATCCTGCCCTTTTATTTCAGGAATTAATGACTTACTAATATAAGCTGCTTGATATCGTCCAATAAGATCACGTGGGACAGTTATTGTTCGAGGGCATTGTGAATAACAAACGCCACATCCATTACATTTTCCTATTAATTTTGGTTTTTCTGTTAGTAAATCCCATTCTATAAATTCACAAGTAGCAACACAGGCGCTACAATGAGTACAAACTCCAGTATTTACTACCTCACGCATTAACCGTCCAAAACTATCCTTGGAACCTTTTAATCGTTCTTGCAATTGATCGAAACTGTCTTTTATTCCTATTTTTTCATTAGTGCCCATTCTCTATCCCATTTATTAAAATCTATATTTTTTTTTTTTCGAACAAATGTTATTTAATTTTTCCTATTAAATTCTATTTTTCTAAAATTTTTTGACGAAACAATAATGACCGGTAATAAACGAGGAAATCAGTTGTAGTTATAATTCCAACTAGGGAATCATTTGAATTAATAACTCCTAATTTTTTAACAGTATTTGTAATCATCTTTTCAACAGAATTTTTAAGGGTATCTTTTGGATTTATGGTTATAAGATTCTCCATGGCTTCTTCAGCTGTTACAGTACAAGGATCTAATCCATCATTCATTATTCGTCTTACGATGTGTAAATCAGTGACTATTCCTATTGCCTTTTCATTTTTAGTAACAATTAAACTTCCAATTTTAGTAGCATTCATAATCTTCGCAATTTCATTTACTTTCATTGAACTATCAACTGTTTTAACATCCTTCGTCATTATTTCTTCCACTAATTTTTTCTCCATATCTCTCTGAAATTCTTCACGGAGACCAACACTAACCGCAGACTCATTCTTTATTATTTCAAAGGGAGAATCAAAAGGCATAAACACTCTTTCAATGTCAGTGGTAGTAACAAGCCCAATCAATTTCCCGTTTTCAACTACTGTAAGTTTTTTAATACCCTTTTGGAGCATCAATATTGATGCATTTCGTAAATTTACATCAGGTTTTACTGTTATTAAGGGATGAGTCATAACATTCTGCGCTTTGACTGTTGCAGGAGGAGTGCATTTCTCCGCCATTTTTAAGATATGGCGTATAGTTATTATCCCTATTGGTTTTTCTTTATCTAAAATAACAGTACTACCTATTTGTTTTTCACTCATCAATCTTATTATTTCAGACAATGGAGTATCTTGATCAACACCAACAACTTTGCGTGTCATGATATCTTGAACGGAGATTCGCTTCATTTTTCTTCACTCCCCTTTGTGCCAAAATTATGAAAGGTTATTTTTTTAACGAGAAGTTTTCCTGTTTTACCTTCAATTCTCAGCATATATTCATCATTATTCTCGCCGATTATCCTAGGATATTGAAAAATAAGTTCTTCATTTGCATACCATTCATCTATTCTAGTGTCCCAAGATGCAGACTCAAAAAATTCTTGTATATGCGTAATTCGAATTGTTATATCGTTTAAATTCCGGCCAGAAATGTTCTTAATTGTGAGTTTCAGCTTAAGTTCATTTTCCATGAGTGAAATGTTGGTTATTTCTATTTTTCGTCTAAATACTTCACTTTCACGGGGACTAGGCTTTTTAACTCTTGCTGCAACTTGAGGAACATCAAATTCTCGCACACTTGGCTCTAATAAATGGAGATCTTCTAAGAGAAGATACGCTAAATTTTCTTGATCTATATTATCTACGTTAATTAATGTTTTTAGAACATCTGGGGTTATATGAGGAATAGATTCCTCACAAATTTTTAATAATTTAGCTTCGATTTCTTCGCCTTTTTGTATGTTATCTTTATCTGTTTGATTCTTAAGTGGTTTTTCTAGCGCGATTTCCTTTTTAATCAAAATATAGAGTTCATCTTTCATGCTTTGAATTTTCTGGAAAATGGTTCTAAGCATATTTGTTCCAAAAGGTGTTAGATTTATAGGAACACTCGTAATAAGAACGTAAGTTTCAGGAGTTTCAGCCTTTAAACCACTCCTAGTTTTTTCTCTAAATGATTTCGCTTTAAATTTTGTAGCTAAATATATTCTGCCACTATATTCTAAATCGACATGTTCTAGATCACGTTGTGTTTCTGTATCTAACCACCAAATAGAGTGGATTGAAATAATACGACATTCTTTTTTATCCTTTTTTAAATGCTCAGGATAAGTAAAAAGAGGCAAGTGTCCAAGCTCCTCATTAAAATATGCAAGAAAAATTTCATACAGGCCCTTAATGGGTTCGTCTGTAGGAGGAGTGCGTTTAATAAAAATTTCGCCGCTATTTTTAAAATTCTTCGGATCTTCAAACAAAAAGTTTGCCTCTTCTTTTCTTATTTTAATTCAAAAGTAAAGCTCCTTGAGTATCGTTTTACACGTTCAATAAATTTCTTCCTAACCAGACCGACAATCTCGCCATCTCTGACTATACAAATTCTTTGAATCTTAGTTTTTTCAAGAAGTTTGCGTACCTCATCGATAGATTCAATAGATTTATCACAATTAACACGAATAAATTTTTCAAACATGATGTCTTTTGCCTTCAGAGTCCGGGGGTCCGTTGGATCATCTTCTTTTGCAATTAAGTTCCAAATTATGCCGTCAGTTATTAAGCCAGTTACCTTTCCCTGGTCTTTTTTTACAAAAATTGTATCTACCCAAAATTCTGCCATTTTCTGAGCTATAATTGAAACGGTATCTTGTTCATTACAAAAAATAATCCTTGTACTTGCAATATCTCTGTATGTAGTCTTAGGAACTTTTTGATTTGTAGCCAAAAATATCCCTCATAAATTTTCATTTTTTTTCAGTTAATTGGATTACCCGCATTCGACATATATTCGCTTTATGATAATTCCCAGAACGCCGGTAGGTTTCACTGAGATTACTCCATAATTTTGCGATGTCGGGTTTTAATTTAACTGCAATTTCTAATTTAGAAATTGCTTCCTCAAATCTTCCAGTTTGTGTATAAATTACCCCTAAATTATTTAATGCATCTAAATTTTTGGGGTTTTGTTCAAGAATCTTATTAAAAATTTCACTAGCTTCTTTAAATTTATTTAATGAAGCATAACATGCTCCTAAATTTGAAAGGATTTCCAAATTCTTTGGATCCGTTTGGATGATTTGTTTATATTTATCGATCAAATTATTAATATTATCATTTTTTTCTGAATGAGGTTGCGCCTTTTCTGGGGCGTCCATAGTGCATCATTTTTCTTAATTATTGATGGATTGTGAATGAAAAACCTATCTATTTTCTTTTAATTCTATTTTAGTGAGTCGTAAAATATTATGCATAATTAAATAATAACATTCCCCATCATAATTGAATTCATTAATTCCAAAGATATCACCTATTAATTAAGAAAGGATAAGGGAATTTTTTATTATTTAACAAAATTCTTTTGAGCTTTTACTGAAAAACAGGAGAAATATGAGGATTAATTAAGTCTTTCTTTCAATTTTTTAATTACCACAATTTTTAAAATTTGATTTTCAAAAAATCATATTTAAGTTAGTGTATTACGGTCCTAGCTTTAGTGGGAAAACGAAAAGCGCTAATTGGCTCTATAAAAAGGAAGGTATTGCCGTAGGGGAACTTACATCAATTAAAGGGGGAGCAGACACCAAAAGCGATTTGGGTAAGTTTGGTGGGTTCTTCGATTCTTCAATTAGATATATTTAAATACAAAAAAGCAACAATGTACAACATATATTGTAGGTCCATTTTGGAGTTACATCACAGGAAGTTTAGGGAATTCTTCCTGAGCGGTAGCGGACGGACGCGTGTATTTGGGCAGTAACGATGACCAGATCTATTGCCTGAAGGCTTCTTCAATTAAATTTCTTAATAACTTTCATTAGCAAATAGAAGAGAAGAATGTAAAAGAGGATAACATCATGATTCATACGAGAAAGGTTCAAACCAGCAAATTTAAGCAGAAACATCCCACTCTTGTTTTATATCCTGAAAAATTGAGATATTCTCATTCTAAGAGGTATACCATAAATCGCCACGCTTTACTCAAAAATTTCTACTTCATCTTTATTTTCATACTTATTTGCATAGCACCTTATATGAATCTTTTATTCTCTCAAGCAGGTACCGTTGGCCAGAGCCGAATATACCTAACTACAGTTCCTGGGAGCAGCGAGCCTAATCAAGATGAATGGCCTATGTTCCGGGGGCAGCTCAATCACACGGGAGTAGCGCACACAATATATATCGTAGGTCCATTTTGGAATTACTCCACAGAAAGTATAGTGAATTCTTCTCCAGCGGTAGCGGGCGGATGCGTGTATGTGGGCAGTAACGATGATCAGATCTATTGCTTGAACGCTACTGACGGCGTAAAAGTCTGGAACTACACCACGGGAGGTGATGTGCAGTCTTCCCCAGCGATAGTGGACGGAAAGTTATATGTGGGTAGCAACGATGATAGAT
>JABXJU010000308.1 GCA_013375405.1 Candidatus Helarchaeota archaeon | reverse complement strand
TGAATGAAAAATATTCTTGCCCGATATTTGGGTCTACTGCTGTTGATCGAGTTGAAGATACCGATAGAAAGGGGCGGGTAATTTACAAAATTCAATGTCCCGAATGTGGTTACAATCGGGAACCAGTGGATTAATTAAAGTTTATAAATTTACGGTCATAACCAGCTATTTATAAAAAAAATTTCTTTACTTAGCTTGTTTCGTTTCAATCATTAATGTAGCTATCGTGCAAAAGAGGTCTTCAACAACATCCCCGGTTTTTGTGGTTGCCATCCGGGCACCTACAAATAAAGAGGCATGAAGCTATTAAAAATAAAAATGCGTTAATCAATAAAATAGCAACTCACTTAAAGAAAATTCATGTAGAAAATTAAGACCGATAGACAGGGAAGAAAGAAATATATTAATTTGTTTCTTACATAATCACTGAGTTAATTTGGAGTAAGAAAATAATGAAACTAGCATATGGACTGACAAATTCCAGTATTGATGTGATCCCCTCTTCCTTATATACTTTGATTCTCATTTAAAAGTCATATTTTAATTGTCTCCTTTTGAAGATTTCCTTAAGTACTACGAAAAAACAATAAACAACTAAAATTAGTCCAATAATAAACGAAGGTACAGCAACATGAAAAGGCATCCAATGATCTCCCCCCATCCATCCACTAATCTTTGTTATTAAAGGTGTAAGTCCCATCCCCATCAATATAGAACCTAGAGAAAGGCCCAAAAAATGTAGAATTAAACGTTCACCAGTTGTAATCTTACCTTCAAATGCTTGTTTTTCGTATTTGCCAAACATTCGGCCACCAAATGTCAATAAAGGCACCACTACGATGACACAAATAATGAAAATGGAAAGAGGTGGCCATTCAGGCCATTTCCATAGGGAGATGAAATAGATAAGCCCTGTAGAAATGGATACAAAACAGAATAATGATAAAAAGATTAATACTATTGAAATAATTGCCAAAATAATTCCCGAGATCCAAGTTTGAATGTTCAGATCTTCAAGCATCATCAAGAAGAATGGTATCCATATAATATTGAACAAACTCACTTCCTCCCAATTCATTAGAAAATCAAAGCCGAAGATGGCGATACCTTCTAGAATCATAAGAAAAGGGCAGCTAATGGCGTAGATGATCTTATGTCCTTTAGGAATTTCTATTTGTTTGTAAACTTTTCTATAAATAACAATGAATAATGCAACCACGATACTACTAAAGATAAAAAAAGCAGCCGTTGTGTCATCGATTCCCATTTTATCCCTCTATTGATTGTATAATTAGATATTTTTTAGGCTTTTTAAATTTTTTATTCCCTTTTTCAATTAAAAGCCTTTTACATGGATTTCACCTATAAAATAATATATTAAAGATAGAATTTAGAGTTTATCTTAATAGGCAAAGATTAAATAAATATAGAACTGTAATCCGATTTGAGACAATTTCTCACGGGGAAAAATTGATGGTTAAAAAAAGAACCCACACATAACGAGTTTGAGCTTATATACTAAATCTGTCAAAAAATCACCTATTATCCAGCATGAAATAGATTCGTCCAATTTCGTGTTCGATTGAGGTATAAATCATGGTATTCTAGGCTGGATTCGATTTCAGTCCCTTCGTGCCATTCATTGAAACTTGTAATCAAAATCCAATCCGCAGAGGCCTGGATCGCGGTTTCCCACAATTTATCATAAGTTTCTAGGCCATTTCGTTGGATTACAATTCCAGGATCCCGAATTACAGTATCATTGTAACCAGGGATTACAGTCGCTGCATATAATTTGTTATAGAGATGCGCGGTTTGCCCTATACTTTCATAAACGTGCGAAACATCCCACTCGGACTCGGACGACCCGGTTAGCATCCGTTGAAAGTCGATGGTGCTCGTGGGATTATATATATGTAAACCGTCCCAAACCTGCGCTAGTTCATCTTTATAGTGGTTCGGAAGAACATCTCCCACAAAGTAACAGGGCCCAAATTCCGCTTTTACCTTTGAAAAGATATTTTTCCATGAACTAAATGGACTTGTAAAAGTAGAGTAGATGAAAATGACAGGAATGTTGTTTATCTTTAGAAAATAATTGTTTATACTATATGTCTCGAGAATATATTTGAGTTCCTGAGCCATAGTAATCTCTCGTTCTGGTATTGGGAGGGAGAGAAGACGACCTGAATAGGCTTCGTAATAAACCGTAAAATTAAGTGATGGACTCACGTTATTAGCCATGTTCAGAATATTATTAAAAGCGATATCCGTGTAATCCCCTATACCCCACCAGGTACAAATGAATGCATCAATCCCAGCATACTCTGCCATTGAAAAGTGAGTCTTAATTAGATCGGGATCGCAAGAATCGTAAGCTCCTAATTCAGGATAATTGGTAGAGGCAATTGTGGTTGGAGGGTTCAATCCAGGTCCGTTCCAATGTGCCCACCCAGAAGGTGTGAAATCCATGATATTATAGGCGGGATCAGTATAATCAGTAGTATTTCCATACCAGCTATAATAAAAAGCTAAAACTTGTTTTTGTGCAGCTAAAGGACTCTGGATTTCAGAATCCAACTGCAACGGTATGATGCTTATTAATGGCAACAAGGCGAATAAAATAACAAAAAAGGTCAATTGTAAGGTTCTATTCACGTTCTTAGTCATTTTCTCACTCCTCTTTTACCAACCAGTTCAAGAATAGGATCGCGCCTAACTGAACAATCAAAGCAAGCAGATAGAAGTAGGTTACTCCTGAAATGATGATTAATGCATACACCCCAAATGAGAGGGTAAAGAATGGTGTGAACGACCACTTCAGATTTAGTTTAGATAGAAGATGAAATGCAATAGAAGTCCCTAAATAAAGAGAAATATTTGCGATAATCAATAAGACGATAAGTGGAATGCTTTGAACAAACAGTATTAACAAAAATCCTACCAATCCAAGACAGTTTAGCAAAATAAAAATGAGCACGATTCGATTTTCAAAACGAGCAATAAGCTTTTCAAAGAAGACGCAGACAATTCCTGCTAAAGCAAAAGAAATCATCACTAAAATTAATATGTATTCATAATCTAACCCAGTAAAATAACTAAGAGGTGCTGGATTGATATAGACTGAAA
This sequence comes from Candidatus Helarchaeota archaeon, assembly GCA_013375405.1. The sequence continues at coordinate 688 of JABXJU010000308.1, read as the reverse complement.
TTCCCAAGAAAATCGCCATGCCAATAGCAAGACTGCCCAAAAAATATACAAGACCTTTCTTAATTATCCGTTTATCAAAATGAAGTTCTCTTTTAACGTCCTCTCTACTACTAATAATAACGTAACATCCCAGAACAGCTCCCACTAACAATACTATGAACGAATTTAGACTAGAGATCGTCAATCCAGAAGTAAATCCGATAATACTCAACGAAAATCCCAACGCAATTCCTGCAGCATGAAAACCCGATTGTTTTTTGTTCTCTCCCGATTCTCTCCTAATATGGGTTAGTTTTGGTAAGAGTATTCCAAAGGCAACGTAACTCACATATAGATAGTCTTTTTGTCCAATAAAGAAAAAAAGCGCCGTAAAAGTGGTATAAACTATGATTACGGCTAATGAAATTAAATAGTGATCGAAATGAAGAATTAAACCCATTTCTACCAACCAATAAACGATTGCAATTATTACCATCGGTATAATAATATCAAGATCAAGTGGAAATAATCTAAATAATGCAATAAAGGACCAGAGAAGGAATCCAATTGCCCCTACTTTAAATATATTATTTAATTCAGCATTTTTCCAATTCATCTAAATAATTTCCTGACTGCCTTTTTAATTCTGGATTCATTTGGGACAACATATTGTTCCATGCGTGGTTCCACGGGGATGGGGGTATCGAGT
>JABXJU010000307.1 GCA_013375405.1 Candidatus Helarchaeota archaeon | reverse complement strand
ATTTTAAATACTTCGTATCCAATTTGCCCCACGATTGTTCATGTAGCTTATCGCTTGTCATATCTTGTATATGAGCAAGAGTATCAAAAAAATCTGGGTCCACTATCTTTTCATACTTACTTTTTAAAAATTTGATTCTTGATTTATAATCCTCTCCCTGCGCTTTTTCTATATCTAAGAACTCATATATAGCCTTCCTAACGCAAGCAGAAGCACCTGTAAGAAAGTTCATCTTTAGGCAACTCTCTGCTTCGCTAATTAGCTCTCTAATAATTTTAGGGATTCTTTCGTCCATTGTAAAGAAAGTAGTAGGGTGAGAATAAAATATACGGGAATCTATATCTTTATCTTGCTCAAAACGATAACCCTCCTCTCCCACCGAGTAAACAAAACACTCATAACTTAAATGAAGAGAAATATTATGGCATCGAGAACATTTCACTAAATAAATGTAACATTCCTTTTCACTTGTCCAATTAAAACTAGTATAGTGAATTATTCTATATTGCACATTTCTTATATTGCAAAAAGGACAGTTATATCTATGTCGGTCAACAAAGTATTTCTTTTCTATATATGATTGGTCTTGCTGGTTGCTATTCATATTTTCCTCCTATGATAGCGCAGTGTCAAGCCCTAAGTTTCGGACCTGACCGCTCTCTTAATATTTTTGAAAATTCTACTTCAACCTCCTGACTGTATTAGTCAGATAAAATGTTTGGCGAGCGAGAACTAAAATTATCCTACTCGCTTTTGAAAATTATTCGTAAACTATTATCCCTACTTTTTCCCTCTGACCATAATATCCCTCTGCACATAAATGATATATAAGCTCATATTCACCCGATATTTTCGGGGTTCTTATTTTAATCATCCCAGGAGTTCCTATTCCTACATTTATATCACCTAACTCTACCGAGATTGTCCTGATATTTGGAAGGGAAGCCTCTTTAGGTTGCCGCCAACTCTCGCCTGGATAAATAGGCTCGAAGCCATCGGGGATAAAAAAATAAACTATTGACTTTCTTGCGACTATTCCTTTCTTCAACAACACTCGGAACATAATCTTAATTTCAGTATCCTTCTTGCATTTATGAGGAAAGTCTATTCCCATGAAAGATAATTCTAATTCCGCTAATTTCGCTTTGTCGTGTAAGTCAAGAGCACTTCTGACCGCTTCAACCAATTTCTTGGTTTGAAACTCTTCCGATGTAACAGCAACTTCTTGAGCAAGTATAAGACACCGACATAACCTATAACTCCCCTTAACAATAGCGAGAATAGAGCCTACCCAAAATACTGTACTGACTTTGAAATATATTTGTGCAAGTTCGTTTAGAATAATAGCCAAAATGAAAAAACCACCGGGGTGCAAAACAGATTTTTTGAATTCCAATAATGAGTATTTCTTCTGAATCTTCTTAATCTGTGCTTCGGATTCTTTTTTACTTTGCTTCAATTTTTCTAATTCGGTTTCCAGTTCAGTAGTATCCCCAGTTTCTCTAGCTTCCCCTATCTTATTTTCTATATTGCTTATTTTTGCATCAGTATCCTTACGCTGTTCCTCCTCAGTTTTGGTTTTTTCTTCCTTCGCTCTTTCGATAGCATTCCCCAAAAGCGATACTGCAAGAATAAATAATGGTATTATTATCGCTAATAGAGTAATGGCTATCGTGTTAGTAGTCGAAAAGGGTAGAGACATATTCCACCTCCAATTTGCTATATCATAAAAAGTATTTTTTCCGCCACTTGTCCCTTTGTGCCTAAACGAACATAAATGACTTTAGGCAATATTTTTTCTTCCATTTTTTCCTTACGGTAATTTTTTGGATAATTTATCTAACATATCTTCAATTTGCTTTTTCTCTTCATAAAGAATTTTTGGAATAAACCCAAGTTTATTCTCTATCTTTTTCTTATCATCATTTTCAATCTTCTTGCAATTTTGAAGGCTTTGAATAAGCGAATTTACAGAAATCCTCACAATCTCTTCTTCTCCTGCCTTGGCATATCCCTCAATAGCGCTTGCCCACCACCGAGCCCCGCCTTCCCATAACTTAGCATTCCAAGCCGCCAGAGCAAATAGTCTTGCTTTTTCTGCATTAAACAATATAAATTCCTTATCTATACTTTCTCTAATTTTTTTCTCCATTTCTTCAATCTCTTTTTTGATTCGTTCAGAGATTCCTTTAGAAAGCTTTTCAAAATCCTCCTCTCTTTCCCGTTTTCTTTCACGTCTGATAATATAAACATTAGTGAGCCAAGATGCAGTTGCTAAGAGTAGAGCTATTGCAATCAACAACGTTATACCATACATTGCCAAATTGTATTGGAATTGCGCTAAGCTACTTTGAGATTGAATTATTAGTCTGATACTGTCCCACCATAGTGGTTCTGATTCTGGCAAAATTGCAGCTAAAAGAATATTCATATACACAGAAACCTCCTTCTCAATAAGTTTTGTTTCGGCTGACTTGAAATAACCAAAATACTTCGTTTATGCTACCAAAATTAAAAAAGCGGGGCGACCTCCACTTTTTAGAGAACCCTGCTTATATAATTCCTATTCGATTGTTCGGTGAAGGTCTTTATTCTAATTTTCGCTTTATCAAGGCTTAGGCAAGCGTTTTCTCTGTTTATTTTAAAATAATATTGATATTAATTTAACAAAATAGTGAACAACTATCCCTAAAAATAAAATCCATACAAAGCCTTTCAATAATAATCTCTTATTCCGTTTCTCACTTATATATTCTAATGGTGGAAAAAGCCATCTAACAAAACCGAAAAATACTCTCCAAATTAATATTAAGGATACCATGAAATATAATCCTATGAAAACAAATAATACTGAGTCAATAATATTTAATCTACCTTTTAAGTAATTAATTAATTTATTTAACATAATAAAGCCATAAGGTATCACTATCAACCATAAAATAATGTCATAAATACCTGAACTATTAATTAATTGTCTAAGGCTACTTCTCTCCTTAAAATAGTCTTTAACAATACTGTATATCCCATTTGTCCAAACCTCATCCATACCAGCAACTATAATTCTACTTTCATTAGGCGTCTTCTTACCAGGGTTTGATGAAAAATCTGATATTTTGGGCTTAGTAAAATCTAAAGCAATTTCAAAGTAGTTTTTGGGTCTCATCTTTGTATTGTATTCAAACACAAGATAATTGTCATATCTGATTGATGATATTTCAAAATTAATCTTATCGAATACTTCTTTTGAACCAGAAGCCAAACGTTCGCCCTTAGTGCCGGCTACCATTATATTCACTTTTATCCATTCTTTTACATTTTCTTTCATTTTCTCTTTCTCTTCTTTTGGTAAGGCAAAATTGTCAATCGCTTTATGTTCCGATTCAATTGCAATTTCCTTTTTTTCATCAAGTTTATCATATAAATTTTTTAAATCCTTTAAATTGATGTCACAAGCCTCTATCGGCATCATCTTTGAATAATATCTATACAGTTGGTCTTTTTGTTCCATAATACAACCTCCAGAGAGAATTCAATAAAAAAGCGGGGCGACTTCGCATTAGAGACCCCGCTTAAATAATCCCTATTCAGTTGTCTGCGCGAAGTCGTTACCCTCTGCCAAAAGTGTCTATGAAGTGTCTATTAGTATCTCCCAACGGACACAATGGGCACAAAATTGACTAAAATATTAACTGCCCTTTTTGTCGCTTTTATCGTCAACATCGTCGGTTTCCGACGGAGAATCACCAGGCTCGCTCTCTGAATTACAAAACCCCTGCTCTACCAACTGAGCTACGCCAGCATTTATTGAGCCTTATTCTTAAAGGG
>JABXJU010000057.1 GCA_013375405.1 Candidatus Helarchaeota archaeon | reverse complement strand
TAAATTTTATTCAAACTTTTATTAGCTTTCTCCAATAGCGGATTAATAGCTAACATAGGATCCTCAGGTTTAGTTTTAAAAATTTTAGTAAATCTTTTAAAATAAGGCCCCAATCTAATTACGCCCTTTTGAAAGACCTTAAAACCTACTAACGCAAATGGATCAAAAATTTGCTCATTCAACCAAGCATCATAGAAATTTTCGTTATAATTTGCAAGTAAAACGAGTTGAACTGGATTTATAGGAACAAAACCGAAATATCCCTTTCTTCGATAATACACAAAACAATATTTAGGATCAATTTGTACATCGATTTCTGCAAATAATGCGTATAACGGTTTACGGATATTTTGCCCTATATATTTTACGCCTTGAGCAGGAACATCACATTTAGAATATTTATTTCTACTTGAAAAATCATAAAATTCGTAATTTTGCCCTTGCGGAAAAAATTGTTTAAACTCTGGAATCTTTTCATTTCCCTTATTTTTTGCGTACATTGCTTTTTTATTTAGTTGTATAATAATAATTACCCCCTACTAGTTGTTATTTCATTATTTGTATTATATTTTAATACTTAAATATATAGAGTTTTTAAATAATATGTCTAATGAAATATAAATTACTTCATCAAAAAGTCATTTTTTGCTTAAAGGAATAGTAGTGATCGAAATGAAGGGGGTTCCAAGATGTTCTAGATGTAGAAAAGAGATTCTAGATGAAGAAGATATACTCTGGTACCATGACAAGATATACTGTCCTATCTGCTACGGTGAGATATTAAAAGCAAAGCCAGCTGTCGGACAGATTTTCATATGGATAATGGTTACATTTATGATTTTTTGTATTATACTGTTATGGATTTTGTAATTTGTTCCTTAATAAAAAACTTCAATAATTTAAATTTTTGAAAGATTAGAATTTCCACCTTATACCTATAGACGATTCTACAGCAGTTACAAAATAAACCCAACTGCTTAAAAAGAAATGAAAGAATCCATAATTGATCTTTTCTCAAGTGATACTTTGGGTTTCGAATGGACATTAAAATTCTCTATGATAATGACGCATTGGAGGGATTTCGGAAAGGATGGGGCTTCTCCTGTCTAATTGAGATGAATGACACTAAAATTCTTTTTGACACTGGGAATGGTCGCGATCTTTTATTTAATTTAAAAAAATTTGATATAAACCCGAGAGAAATTCAATATGTTATTTTATCCCACCCCCATCATGATCATGTTGGCGGGTTAGGTCATCTACTCCAGATCACTTCTGATCTTACAGTTGTTGTACCGTCCTTCTTTCCTGTTAAATTCAAACTTCAATTAATGTCAAGCTGTCAAATGCATGAAACGTTTGGCCATGAACAAATATTGAAAGGTGTCTTCGTTGATACTGCTATAAATCACCTTTATGAACAGTTTTGCATGGTGAAATTGGATCAAGGACTCCTTATTGTCACTGGCTGTGCGCATCCTGGATTAGAAAGAATTATTAACAGGGTAACTTCCCATGACTACCCCATTTTTGGTGTACTCGGAGGATTCCACGGATTTAGAAAGTTAGGCATTTTAAAGAACCTATTTTTCATTGGATCCTGCCACTGCACCTCTTATAAAGCAGAAATTTTACAACGATTTCCCACCGCGGCTCATTCATGCGTAGCAGGTGCCATGTTTCAATTTTAATTTCTAATATATTAATTTAAATTAAAAAATCCTTAATCAAACAGAAGTGTTTCACGATCTACCGCAGTTCGACAACAATTTTAAAGACAATCAAATATCGTATGATCAAATTTGTTATGAGGTTTGAAGATGTCAAGTGTATTTTATACGACTGAAGAGATGAAATTCAGAAAAGAGATTCATGATTGGCTGCAAGAGAACATTGCACCTCTCGTGCAACCCGCGATTGATGGGGATTATAATGCCGTCAAGAAAGCCATGATATTAATGGGCAAAAGGGGTTTATGTGGCGCAATCCACGACCCTAAATATGGTGGGACTGGTAAAGGGATGGTTTGGGAATCCATTCTCGCGGAAGAAGTGGCAGGTATCAATGGTGCTATCGAGATGACTAGACTCGTGAGCGCCTCACTCTTTGGAATGCCCTTAGCAACCGTTGGAACTGACGAACAAAAAAAGAAATATTTACCAAAAATCACGAGTGGCGAGTGGATTGGAGCCATTGCTATGACCGAGGATACTGCCGGTTCAGACCTTTCGATGATGCAGACACAAATAATCCGCGAAGGGGATGAATATATCATAAATGGTCATAAACGCTATATTACCAACGGTGGAGAAGCAGATATCGTCTCCCTTTATGGCGTGCTCCAAAACATCGAGGATCCTAATCCACGAAAAAGAATTACCGGCGTTCTGGTAGAAACTTCGACGAAAGGCTTTGAAATAACTGAACGTTATGATTTAGCAGGAATGGAAGGGGCTTCAGTAGCACGAATGGAATTCAAGGATATGCGAGTTCCCGTGGAAAACTTGGTTGGAACAGAAGGCAAAGGCTTTGGTATTCTAATGTCCGAATTAAACGTAGAAAGGGTTGGAATGGCGGCTGCCTGCGTTGGACACGCCCAGGCTGCATTTGATATTGCCCTTAAATATTCCACCGAGCGCGTACAATTTAAAAGACCGATTTCAAGTCTTGAGGGGGTTAGTTTTCGCTTGGCAGATGCTGCAATAAAACTTAAAGCTGCGCGTCTATTGACACTTGAAGCCGCAAAGATGATCGATGCCCATCAGGAAAAGGAAGCCACCATCGCCGCCTCAAGTGCGTTTGCTTTTGGTACGGAAATGGAAATTGAAGTTACCAATACCTGCGTGATGACCCTCGCGGGCGAAGCCATTACCAAGCGCACTGACATAGTACCATGTGCGTGGCGCATGGCTCCGGTTATGTGGGTTGTAGGCGGCACGACTGACATCCAAAAATTCATCATTCAAAGAGAACTTTATGGTCCTTTCATTAAAAAGAAGGAAAAAGCAGCCCCGAAACCTAGGGCGAGTTAATTACATTTTTTTTTATTTTTTTAAGGGAATAGAATAATATTGTAATGATATTAAAGGCCTTCCATTCCTGAGCTATCTCCTTTAATACCATATCGCATAACGGTGTAAACTTCTTTAAACCCCATCTTTTCGTATAACCCTTTCGCACGTTCGGTTTTGCTTCTTACATTAATTAAAATTTGATCTACGTTCATTTCATTAAGGTATTTTACAGATTCTTGGATCAGCAATTTTCCGACCCCCTGCCCTCGAAACTTTTCATCAACAACCACAGACCTAACATAACCGGTAGAAGATCCCACAGGATCAATGGAAATATCTGCAAAAACCATCCCTGCCAAATTCTTCCCCTCAGTAGTTTCTGCCACGAGCATTCCATTCTTCCGCAAGGCATCATACAAGCGCATTTTAACACCCCATTTCCAACGTTTCTCATTAAAAGGAACTCCTGTGACTTTACAGAGTTGAACCATCAAATTCTTCGCACTTTCTTGATCATCCTTTATAAATCTTCTCACAGAGAACACATAATCACCAAAACACACTTAATTCCAAATTTTCAAATTTTTCGATTATATTTTTAGTTAAGGATAGGTTATTAAAATTAGTTTCTAATTATTCAGAATGTTTTAAATAACTAAACGTATCTCTTTTTTTTCAAAAAACCTAAAGGATATACTCAAAAGTGAGTAGAAATGACAGAAATATATAAAATTGTATTTCTTGGGCTGGATTTTGCAGGGAAAACGAGTATCCTCAAAATTTTAGAAGGATCTTATAGTGGTTTAGACCAGATTAAACCCACTCTTGGAACAAAGAGGACGGCGTGGGAGATTCTAGGGTTTAAAATTATGAATTGGGATTTAGGTGGGCAACAGCAATATCGTGAAGAATATCTTAAGAATTATGAACAGATACTACAAGATACCAATCTTCTCATATTCGTAATAGATGTTCAAGATGACCATCGCTTCAATGAAGCAGGCGCCTACTTTGATGATATGTTGCATGCGTTAGATCATCTCAAAATCAAATGTCCTGTGGTTCTTTGTCTTCATAAAGTAGATCCTGATATTGTCGAGAATGCTCCTATTATTAAAAACCTCAATTGGATTACCAATCTATTCTCAGATTATTCCCAGAAGCATGATGTTGAAATTAAGGTTTTTATTACTAGTATTTTTGACAGAAAATCACTTGTCGAAATGTTTTCTTATGGGATTGGAAAATTGATGCCATTGGGAATTCTGAGTCAAATTCTCGATGAATTTCGCCTTAAAACTGAGCAATTGGGAACAGTCGGTACGATCCTTTTTGATAAGAATTTTTTCGTGGTTGGAAATACCTTCCCCGACTTAAAAACTAAAAAAGCTTGTTATAAGACAATAAATGCGTTCACTACTTTAATGCGTGACTTTAAAGGTGTCTATGACGATCGGCAAGTATCGTTTGATCTTAATATCTCCAATGGAGAGAACTATAAATTCCAACTTGAAAAAATAACGGAATTAGCTGGTCCCTATTACCTTTTAATTATGGGCTCACAATCTCTCAAATCAAAGGAGATTTTTTCGATTTTTCACAAAATATTTGTGACAAAGATTGAAAAAGGTCTTCACGAGTTGATTAAAACAATTGATTGAAGTCAATTGATTAAAGTTTAATTCAGGGATGTCCTAATTAATATAATGTTTATATTATCGTTGTGAATTGTGATGAAGCAAAAAGTTCCACTCAATGGTATCATTTTATCAGTCGTGGATGAAAAAGGTCCACATCCTAAGATTTGGTACCCAAATTTTGCTTCTCTTAGTGAAATCCATAATTCTGCCTTAAAATCTTTCTCAATTATGATTGGGGATAAGTCTTATCGCGAAAAAACGCCTCGGGAGCTTACATGTTTTGGTGTTTTACCTTTCCCTGATATGAAAGCTGTTGGATTCATTTATTTCTCTGGGTATGAAGATCCACGTCCAAAAAATCCTTTACCGAGCGAACTCCCAACTACAATTACTTTATTGTTTCATGAATCCTATCGCGATGAAATTTGCCAAAAAAGCCCTCAAATTCATCAATTTCTCGAAAAAGAAACTAAGAATCTTTGGCCTCTTCTGCAAAAAGAGACCCTTGATCCCAATATTTTATCTCAACTGCATGATAAACTACTCACTTTTTTAGAGAAATTATAAAAACATTTATTTATTAGTCCTTTTTTTACAATTTATCGTATAATTGCACAATTATCTAATTAATGTGAGTTCTATGGCTAATTATGATTTAGTAATTGTAGGAGCAGGACCCGGTGGAAGCATTTGTGCTAAAACTGCGGCTGAATTAGGATTATCGGTTGTAATACTTGAACGCGGAAGTTATCCAGGCGCAAAGAATGCTAGTGGCTGTGCCTTATCACCGAAATTATGGCGTGATTTTAATTTTATGAATAAATTAGATGTGTCCTCTATGAGAATGGTCCGAATGCATACATCGCACCTCGTAGATAAAGATTTACGCGAAATGTTTGCTTTTTCACAAACACCAAGCCAACGCTTAAATACCTATAAAGAAGCTAAAGAATTCTTTACTGTGAATTTATATAGGAGTGAATTTGATCCATGGCTTGCTGAATTAGCAGTGAGTGCTGGTGCTGAATTAAAGAATTCCACGACTGTCACTGATTTAACACGAAATGAGAAGGGAAAAATTGATGGGGTGCTAACTGATAAGGGCGAAAAAATAAAGGGACGCATTATCATCGGAGCTGATGGTGGTTGGAGTCTTGTTGCACGGAAGGCGGGAATTAGAGCTAAATGGCAGAAAGACGAAGTTACCTTGGTTGTCAGCTATGATTTTAAATGTGAATCGAAACAATTGGTAGATGACGTAATTGGGGAGAATGGAATCCATACTTGGCTTGGTGGGGGATTTCCAGGGGCCTATCAATTTTTTAAAGCGGATGGATTTCATTTGGGATTAGGTGATTGGCTCTCTAGCTGGGATAAAAGTCCTCGCGCCCACTTGAATACTGCTTTGAAAGTGGATGGCATTAGAAAGATGATAAGATTGACCAAAGCCAAGATCCGAGAGTTTCATGCACATCTCTTACCTTGGTTAAAGTATCCGGGAAAAACCTACACCGATAATGTGATATTAATTGGAGACGCCGCAGGGTTCCCGTGTCCTCTTGAAGCAGAAGGCATCTGGTCTGCGATGTATTCCGGAAGAATTGCCTCACAAATTGCTAAAAAAGCCCTTGATGCAGGAGATACTTCAAAAGTAGTTTTAAAGCAATATGAAGATGCTTGGAAAGATTCGGAAATTGGGGTTGAATTTGAAGCTGGACCTGAATTACAAGAAGTCTGGGCGAATTTACCCTTTGCCCCTAAAAATATGGAATGGTTCGCCGAATTATTGAATGATCAATTTTCTATCTTCACAGTAGGCGAGGCTCATATCACCTACTTCCGACGTTTTAACGAACTCTTGGCTGAACAAGCAGATGTACTCGCTCCATTTCTCGCCAGGTATATTATACCCATTTTGGGAAAAGTCTTTCGAGAGCCGTTAGGAAATCTAAAAATGATTCAAAAAATGATGAAACAATTTACTAAAAGTAAAAAGAAGAGATAAAAAATGACAGAAAACATAAATTTAAAAGAATTGAATATAAGAGAAGGAGATCCCGGCGATTTTATAACCCATAATATTGAGAATTGCACTGGCTGTGGAAGTTGTATTATAATATGCCCTGCTAATCTTTGGAAATTAGAAAAAGGGAAATCCATATTAGCAAAAGATTATAAGGAACGGTGCATGGAGTGCGTAGCCTGTGAAAGCGTATGCGATTATAATGCAATTACCTTTACTTATCCCAAAGGTGGTACTGGTATAAAATACATGCATGGCTAAATTCGCTTAAATTACTTATTAAATTCTTTCTTTAATGAAGTGGCCATTGCCACTATTTGAAAATCTTGGTATAGGTTCTTTAACTCCCATTTAAAATGTACAAAAATATCCATTTTCACGAATTAAAAATACATTTTTAAATCCTAAAATTTAAACTACACAATTATGAAAAAGGACTTTCGCTTCAAAATTGTCCTCGTAGGAGATGAAGCCGTAGGAAAAACGAGTTTGATCCTGCGATATATTAATAACACCTTCAAAGACAATTATATCCCAACGCTAGGCGTTAATTTCATGACGAAAGACCTCCAAATTAAGAAAACCACACGTTTAGTAATTTGGGATATTGGTGGCCAAGCAGAATGGAAGGCCAAATTAAGTCTATACCTTAAAGGCGCAGATGGCGCAATAATAACTTTCGATCTCACACGTCCTACTACTTTTACTTCATTAGAAGATTGGATTTCAAAATTGCAAGCGATTATAAGTCCTAATATCCCCTTTATTGTTGTAGGGAATAAGAATGACTTAAAAGACCTCCGAAAAGTGAGAGCTAAAGACGTGAAGAAATTCCTAAAAAAACAGGCGTATTCCATCTACTTTGAATCCTCTGCAAAGACTGGGGAAAATGTAGACACCCTTTTTGATAGGATTGCTCGTGAGATAATAAAAAATAAGGGCTTTACAATAAAGGATTAATACGTTATTTTTTTTAATCTTATATAGCAGACTTACTCAATTTTAAATTATTATTTGTTTTGAGAGAGAAAAATGACATCTCACAAGGGTAATAGTCAAATTGCTCTAGTCTTAGGATTAATTGCTATTGGGATTGCGATTTTTAATTTAGGTCTGCTAATAGGGTTTGCGATAATCTACCGCATAATTATTGAATCTGTGGTATTCTATTTTTTCCTCGGGATTGGTGCTTCTGCTGGAAGCGTAATAATTTTATGGCGATTAATAACAAGCTCTTTTAAATGGAGACGCCTGATAGGAACTCTAAGTGTATTAGGAATTCCGTTTTCTGGCATTCTTATTTTATTTTTTAGAGCGAATATTGACTTCTCTGCTGAAAGAATTGGTTCTCTACAATTAGTTCGATTAACTGACTTGGCCTTCTATTTAGCTAGTATGATTTTAACATTATTTGTGGGATTATTGATATATTTTGGAACAAAATTCATTAGAGATCGGTATTCCAACGCGAAAATTAAAAAATCCTTGCTTGGATCCTTTCAGATATTAATTATTATATTCCCCGTAATAATGCTCCCTTTCATAACGATGCATTTTCCAATTTATCCCCCAAAACCACATGGGGATCTAGAGCCTGGAACAATTCGTAGCATAGATTTGTTCGTATCAGGTACTGAAGGCTACTATTCTTATAGAATTCCTTCGTTGTTAGTGTTACCGAATGACACGATTTTGGCATTTGCCGAGGGAAGAAAATATAGTACATTTGATATGGGCAATATTGACGTAGTTTTAAAGCGTAGTGAAGATGGTGGAAAAACGTGGTCTTCTTTGGAAGTGGTTATCGATGCGGGATGCCTAAAAGCTGGTGAACCCTGCCCTGTTTATGATAATAACACAGGATTTGTATGGCTTTCATATTGCATTGAAGCATGGCAAGTCTTTTTAATTAACAGTTCAGATGGGGGAATAACTTGGTCCAATTCTTGGAATATCACGCCCTACGTGAAACCGGACTCTTGGCCAAAATGGTTCGTGATGGGGCCTGGACACGGAATACAATTGACTAAAGGGCCTGATGTTGGAAGGTTATTGCTTCCTGCTTATGTTGACATTCCGAACAGCTCCGTCCAGCACACTCTCATGATTTACAGTGATAATGGTGGATTATCTTGGCATAGAGGAAACTATACTACAATTGGCGGAGAGAATGAAGTCGTAGAAACAGCTAATGGAAGCATATACATGACAATCCGCCCCCAATTTAGTGAGAGCCATAGGCGATTATATTCTTGGAGTCATGATGGAGGCTTGAACTGGGGACCTGTGAATATAGAATATAACTTACTTGATCCTAAGTGCCAGGCATCAATTGCACGATTAACTGAAGAAGATAATTCTACAATAAATCGTATCATTTTCTCGAATCCATCTCATACCTCTGATAGGCGTAATATGACAATTCATCTTAGCTATAATGAGTGCGAAACGTGGGACATTGCCAAGGTGTTATATAGTGGTAACGCGGGGTATTCAGATTTAGGCGTTTTATCAAATAAAACTATCTGTTGTTTCTTTGAAATTGGCGACGAAAGTCTTGAAGGCCCGGGATATCATGATTATCATGATTATTTGATATTTGTACAATTTAACGTGGACTGGTTAGAAACACCTTGATTGACTTTATAAGATTTGAGAAAAAAATATGAGATAGAAAGAAAAAAAATATTCATAACATACAAAAGAGGAGTTAATGTAACCATGAGTAGTGATCGTCCTATTAATCTTTTAGGAACAACAAGTCTTTCACGACTTAAATTCTGGTATGAGAGCCTTCAGAAAGGAAATCCGGAACTATTGACACAATTTGATAAAAAAGTTTATGATAAGATTCTTGATTTGCTCCGTATTGAACCTGCAAGGATTTAAGATAAGATCAAACGAAAAGGCTATGGATAAGTAAAAAAATTAAATTCGTGATATACGCCACAATGTAAATAGTTCACTCAATTGAGAGAAAGTTTTCCCCTTTATAATATCAATAGGATGCATTGAAATCCCTTTTAGCAGCTTGATTTTACGTAATGCCGTAATAAAGCTTATCTCACCATTTACATAAAGGCATAGTTCTTCTAGTTGCCCTTGGATAATAACATCTGGCTCCTTCTTAGTCCGTCCAATTTCAACATCGAGTTTATCACCTTTCACAATGAGCGTTAACATCCCCTTGTCCACAATATTGAGTAAAATGTGTTTCTGAATTCTCTTAATCCACGCTCGCTTTTTTGGACTAAACTTTAAGTTTACAAGGAATAATGTACGAATTAATTCAGCCATTCCCTCTAAGGTTAGTTGTTTAATGGATAATTCCTTCTCATCCAATCGGTTCTCATAGATTCGCATGAGGATAGCCGCGAATGGAGCTGCCATTTCCACTAATTTATGTACTTTTTTAGCTCTAACAGTTTTTGAAAGCGCGACTTTTAACAAATCTACCTTTCCAAGAATCACGTTAATTACTAATTCGACTGATTCAAAATAAACCAAAGGATTTTCTTTCGAAATTTCATCAAGAATTTGAATTGTATTCCCAGAAAAGAAAACGGTAAAAGCGGTTCGGTTTGCTATCCGAATCCCAATTTTATGTCCGTTCATGATTTTCAGAAAATATTTGATTTCTGGACGATCTTTTAACACTTGAAGCGATTTTCGGAAGTAAAAGAGGAAATCGTTTACTCCCATTTTAATTTCAGTAATTGGGCGGCCGGCGTGATCTTCAATTAAGTCCCGGATAAAGTTTTCCATAAGGTACAAACGCGCATAGTGGAAAGTAAGTTCAGTGAATTTGGAAAACACAGCTTGAAGTGTCAAAGGTTTTTCTTCAGGTACTATTGCAGTTTCTTTTAAAACCTGATTAAGATTGGTATTAACTTCTCCAATAATCGCATCAAGCTCCTGAACATAACGCTGCGTTTTCGGCTCTAAATCACTCTTGGGTTTTGGTTCTGGCTGTTTTAATACTTTCGCCTTTTCAGTTGGCAGTTTTTGGCTATAAAATAAAAACTTTTCTTGTCCAGCCTCTTGTTGGATCAATTCTGTAAGCAAAGGCTGATTAAAAACAATGCTTGCGAATAATGCCTCATTTGCATCCAATAATTCTGGAGTTAATGGTTTTTCTTCCGACATTATCTCGGTCTGGATGAGTATGGCTGAGAGAACTTCACCATATATCGCAAACAAGATTTTTCTTTGATTTTTTAATAGTATTCTATAAAATCCTTCCTCATATGTATCAAATCGATTAACAATTTTGATAAGGGCATTGTCAACAAGTTCTCGACTAGGTTCATCAAGGGGTTCCAATTCCCGACGGAAGACGAATTTCCGCCCTCTTTTAATAAAAATATACACCCCAAGAATCATATTGTGCCCAATCCAATCGTTTTTCTCAAGATAAATTATGAATTTCACTTTCAATATTTTCTGGTAATTCTTTTAGAATTCTTTTAATTAATATTGATTTTTTAACTCCATAAACTTTTTCAATATGGAATGATTTGGCAATATCTCGAATTTTGGTGGCAGTCAATGAATTTAAGATTTGTTCAAGTTGGTTTATTTTCTCTTGTTTACTAGCGGATAAAGTTCCTGTAATTTTTTCAGGTTCAGGTACTTCAATCTGTTTTGTAGCGACGATCCCCTCCCATTCTTCCAATTTTTTTGGTTTTTCTTCAAATTTTATACATTCAATACCGTTTTGGGCACAAAATAATTCGACTCCTTTGTCAAAACCAGGCGCAATTAATATAGCATGAACTAAATTATCTTTTTTCTTCTTTTTTTCCTGTGCTTCGAGATGCTGAATTTGATTTAAATAATCCTCAATGTATTCATTAGTAACTTTCAAGATTGTGAATTGTCCAATGGAAACCGTCTCCTTATTTTGACTTTTTTTCCGATTAGTATTCCATGCAATTCCATCCCACGCAAACTCAAGATATTTAACTGCTTGCTTGATATTTTTTAGTTCATATCCTCTATCCACTAGGGTTTCTTGAAATTTTTTAAATGCGAGTTTTTTATATCCCCTCTCAATTCTTAAAAGATAGGTCGCATCTAAATTATAATTTTTAATATAGTAACTTGAAAGCCTTGTAACTAATTCTGAAGGCGTATAATTACTAATATCCCGTATTAACATTGCACATAAACCTGGGGTAGGTGGCATAATATTAAAGAGGTATTGAAATGGAGTTAATAGGAATTTAAATATCTTTTCAGCAACCTCAAAGAACTCATCCTCAGAAAATTCATTAAGATATAAGATGTATTCTCGAATAGTTCTTTCAACTTCTGGTACAATTAATGGAATCTCTTCAAACTTTTCTTTTTCACATGTAAAAACTACATAAATCCTAGGTGATTCTCGACCAACTGTTTTATCTGTAATTGCTCGTAAATAAGTGCCAATGAACGCCTGTTTTGTTCTATCTTCGCTCACTGTCATGAATCTCTCAAGTTCATCGAAAAGTAGAACAATAATATACTTGTTTTTCCCTGTTAATCTAATAATTTCCTCTAAGATATGCAAAGCTTCAGCCTGCGATAATTCCCCATATTCTTCAACTTCTCCCATCAAAATCATTTTTCCAGTTACAAAAGCATCTTCATCTTTACTAACGAGATTTAATAGTCCATCGCGTATTCGTTTTTGGGGAAGTGCTTTTATGCTTTTCACGTCTTTCGAGAGACATTCTCTCAGTTTTAATGCGATACTATTAATAATCTCTTTATACACACGCGAGATAATTATGTGTGGCTGTTCACCCCCATATTTAGTTAACTCCACAAAAGAGATGCAGGCATTTCTAACATATTTGTTGATAATCATTGCTGCCTGCTTCAATGTCATCGACTTGCCGCTTCCAAATGTCCCGATAATTGGACGCACTATTGAAAACTGGAGTAAAAATACATTATTAATATCATTCTTGAACATTTCACTTATTCGGATATTCTTATAATTCTTCTCAACGACATGTTTTCCGTCAATGAGTCGATTAACTAAAATATTATCGAACTCTCCGATTGGCTCTCCTCGTTTTAATAGATGTAAATCCCGGATTTTAGTTGTGAAATAATCGATCATTTTAAACCTCCCTTAGAAGTAACCAAGATTTTGTTCGAGATCGTTGTAGGCTAATTAAACGTGGCTTCCTTTTCTTCAATTCAGTAAACAACTCATCAAATTGACTAGATGAAAAGTTATATTTCTTGAGAATGGTTTCCTTGTATTGTTCATACCAAATTAATCCTGTAGGGTCTTTCTCTGCAGCTGCATATTCTTGTTTTAAAATCATTTCAAAATCTTTTACATCTACTTTCGCAAGTGTATAGGTATATTTTCGGTTTTTTTGAAGAACGCCACATTTTGCCAAAATATTTAGGTAATTTCGGAGTTGCTGGATTGGTATATCAACCTTTAATTTACTCATTTTCTCGTAAATGCGTTCAGTTGTAGGGATATCGACATTTGCTAAGGTTGAGAGGAGCGAATCTTTAAATTTTTTTCCATTAAAATCCAAATTTAAAATGATTTGTGAAATTATTTCATTAAAATTTTCTAATGCCTGTTCCCCTAAATTAGTAAGTCGATATTCCTCATCTAATAAACCTAATTTCACACATCTATCGATGTATTGCTTCCTCTGACGTCGTATTAAGGGCTTTTTCCCATAAAAGAACGTGGGATCTTCCCCCAACCTCTTTATTAAGTCCGATAATGAACTAATTTCTCTCGCATGTTCTAAAATTGCTTTTATTTTATTATAGCTCACGATTGAACACTTGATTTATTTTGTTTTTTTAAAAGAAAAATTCATATTTATAAATCAAAGGAATATAATTAAACGTTATTATATCGAGGGAAAACTCAGTGCCCGTCCTCATCTGTAAAAACTGTGGTAATCTAACCGAATCAGAGAAGGTAGATGAGTTATTTTGTTCTACATGTGGCGCATCTTTAGATGGAATAAAACCGGAAGAGAAAGAAGAAAAACCTCAAACAATACAATTACCAACTTCACAACCTGAATCTGATCAAAAACCATCTGAAACACCCACAACGGACCAAAAACCTGCTGAACAACCTACATCGGATCAAAAATCACCAGAACAACCTTCTGTCTCACCAGTTGAATTACCTGAAATAAAGGAAAATGAAACTGAATCCGCCCCTCCGCAAGCACAAGTAGCCTTCGCTGTAGAGCCACAAGTCATGGAAGTCTATGAAAATAAAAATTTAGTTGCTTGCCCTCAATGTAGCTATGGATGCGATACCGCTTGGGACAAATGTCCAATATGTGGATCTCAAATTTCCGGAGCATCCAATCTTCAAAAAATCACAGAAACAGATTTCAAATTTAGTGAAGAAACTCTAAAGGAAAAATTAGTGCCTTGCCCAAAATGCAATTATTTTTGTGATCCAAATTGGCAGAAATGCCCCATCTGTCAAACTGAATTAAAACAATCTGAATGAGATTTTTCAATTGGGAGGCAAACAGATGAATCTCGAAGATATTAAAACTCTTTCCATAATTGGATTAGGATATGTTGGATTTGTGACTTCACTTTGCTTAGCCTCAAAGGGGTACTCCGTTATTGGTGTTGAGAAAATTCCTGAAGTCGTGGAAAATGCAAATGAAGGCAAAATTCCTTTCTATGAGCCAATGCTTGATGATCTTTTAGAAAAAGCTCTCGATACAAACCATTTTTCTGCGACTAATGATTATTATGAAGCAGTTCAAAAGAGCGACCTTATTTTTCTTACTGTCGGTACTCCCTCTGATTCCCACGGAGCAATTGATTTGACCTACATCAAGGAAGCGTCTCATGAAATTGGAAAAAACTTGGATGACAGATTTCGAATCATTACAGTAAAAAGTACGGTAATTCCTGGAACCACAGACAGTGTAGTTCTTCCCATCTTAGAACAAGAATCCAAATTAAGGGCAGGACTCGATTTTGGGCTTTGTATGAATCCCGAATTTCTAAAAGAAGGAAATGGTGTGAATGATTTTCTCCATCCTGATAGAACCATAATTGGGTATTTGGATTCCGCATCTGGTGATAACCTTGAACAATTTTTCAAACCATTTGGGGGGGCAATTCTTAAGACAAATTTACGCACTGCAGAGATGATTAAATACGCTAATAACGCATTTCTTGCTACAAAAGTTTCCTTTATTAATGAAATTGCAAACATATGTCGTTTAATTGGTGGAGTTGACGTAAAAGACGTGGCATATGGAATTGGGTTAGACAATCGGATAAATTCAAAGTTTCTTCGGGCAGGATGTGGTTTTGGCGGTTGCTGTTTTCCAAAAGATCTTAAGGCACTAATATCCTTTGCTAATGAATACGATTATATGCCCTTTTTATTAGAGGCCACTTTAAAATTGAATGAACTTCAAGCTCAGATCATGATTAATATGGCACTTTCCGTTCTTGGGTCACTCACAAACAAAAAAGTTGCCATATTAGGTCTTGCATTTAAGCCAAACACTTCTGATATACGCGAGGCTTCGTCCGTTCGGATTATCAATCGACTTATACAGGATAAAGCTGTCCACCTTTTTGTCTATGATCCTGTTATTAAAAGACCTCCTCAAAGATTTTTAGATTCGAATGTAACCATCTGTTCAACCTTAGAGGAAAGCTTGAAAGATGCTGATGTGTGTTTCGTTGTTACTGAATGGGACGAATTTAAAGACTTATCTCCCTCCCTTTTTAAAAAATTGATGAAAAATCCTTTAATTATTGATGGTCGGAAAATCTATGATGTTAAGGCTTTTTCAAAAGAAACAACCATCCTTCAAATTGGATATAAACCACCCCTATAAGTATTAAATCTGAGAGATGCTATAGACGCGAAAAGACCGAAGTCAATAACTCCGTTAGCTTTTGAATAGCCTCTTGAATCGGCTGACTTATGTTCAAATCTATATTGAATTCAGTGGATGCAGGTTGAATGCCTAAAATGGTGATTTTTAAATTAGGTAGATAATGGGATAGCAGATCAATTAAAAGTGTTAAGGCTCTTTTATGCGAGCTAAGTGTAAAAGTGGCCATTTGTTCGCGTGCTATTACATTGAAAGTTCCAGGTTTTGCTTTCAAATCTGCTGCATCAAGAATTAATAAATGGGTCGGATTCCACTCTTGAATCTCGGGAAAAAACTCACTCGGGGCAATTTCTGCTTCAATAAACAGGATTGCCTCTTTTTGAATTCGTTCTCTAAGCTTTTGAACGATTGCAACCCCTACAAAATCGTCAGATCGTAAAGCGTTCCCTATCCCAAGGACCACAACACGCGCGGGTGCCTTGAAATTGTTTAAAAGCACTTTCTCTAATTCAAGAAGGTTCAATATTAATCAACAATTAAATTGAAAAAAGAGAGAAAAAAGGACAATTATCCTTGAATTTTTTGCAACACAGCATCTACCTTGACTCGGTGCAATTTGAACCCAAACTCGCTGGGATCCATTCCAAGGGCAAGTCCGAGCAATTCTGGATAATACATGACTGGAGTTTTGAATTGTGCGCTATAGGGTTCTTTTTTCAGCTGTAATTGCCCCATTTCATACTGAATATAGCACAACGGACACAACATCGTCATGCAATCAGCCTTCATCCGTTCGACTTGGGCGACCTTATCATGGACCATCCAGAGTTGGTTTTCTTTATCAATACCTTCAATACCAGTACCACAACAGAGCATTTTTCGAAGGTACGGAATGCTCTCTGCCCCAAGGACATTAACTAGCTCATCAAGCGATTTGGGTTGGAAGGGATCATCCACTTCAAGGATTGCACTAGGGCGTATTACGTGACAACCGTAATGAACTGCAACTTTAATACCCTTTAATTCTTTCTGAACACTGGCTTTAATCTTTTCCAGACCAATATCATTATATAACACTTGTATAATATGCTTAACATTAATTGTTCCTTTATATTCTTTCCCAATTTTTGCTAGGGCGGCGTTTGCCATTTCCTTGTGATGTTCATTATGTTTCAATTCAGTGTTAACAGTTTTTAATGTTTCAAAACATCCATTGCAGAGTGCAATAATGTTTAAACCCTTTTCCTCTGCTAGAGCAAGATTAATGGAGGCCATTGCCATCCACGCATCCCGGCTCAGTTCTTGGATTCCAATGGGTTCGGGACAACATCCAAACTCTGGAATATCAACTAGATTTACATCTAGCTTGGGAAGAACTTTCCGTGCAGCAAGTTCTAAATGTGGAAGTCGGTTTGGAATATTACAACCCAAAAAAAGTGCATAATCTGCCATTCCATTTACGCCTCCTTTGGTTTATAACCAGTAATTCTAATAAAGCCGGTTTCTTCAGCAACTTTCTTAATATTCTCAACCTTTGGGCGGGGTACTTCTGGGAGATTTAATTGCTGTCTTCTTCGTTGAATTGCTCCGCTCCCAGGATTGATCAGACCGAATTCCATTAAAGCACTTACTTCAGCTTTTAAATGCTCAGGAAACGCACCCATTTCTGTTGCTAGATTTCTCAGGAGTATTAAAATTTCACTCACTTTGACACCTTGGGGACATGCCTCTAAACATGCATGGCACATTGTACATAACCATAAAATAGGATCTTTCAACGTTTTTTCTTTAAATCCAAGCAGTACATCCTCCATAATCCGGCGAGGATTGTAAATTTTTGTATAACGAAGTGCAGGACAGCCACCAGCGCATGTCCCACATTGGTAGCAATAATTAACGCTAAATCCTTCCCCAATTTTCGAGATTTCTTTCCTAAATTCACTACTGATTTTCAATGCCAATTTGTATTACCTCCAAATCTGTTTTTGGTAGGATTTATTACTAATAATGAATCAATATCGACCAATTCATGAAATGCTATTTACACAATCATCATCAATGTTTTAATGTTTTCGATTAAAAAAATCTTTTCAAAACTATTAAAACGGAGAAAATCTCTGAATAAACAAATTGACATAATATTTACCTCTCTATTTCAAAAATTTCTAATATTTATATATCTATGAAATACTAATCAACGATCCTAACAATGTTGTAAAATTCAAAATAAGACACCCATCTATAACGGTATTGTAACAAATAAATAACACGAAAATTATAGTAACCCTTCCAAAACTTGGGATTTTAAAGAATCCTTGGTAACTTTTAAGATTTGTTTCCTTATGTAATTTATCGTTTTAAATTATTGCCATAAGAAAATTTTTTATACCTCATCGAATCACGTACCTTCACAATTTTCTAATTCTAAACAGAATTAAAATAAATATATGAAAAAAAAGTAAAAATAAATGAATTATAGGTGAAAAAAATGGGAATTAAAGTTGCATTTATGCAATTAGCCTCTTGCTGGGGCTGTCACCAGTCAATTCTCGATACTCACCTTGAACTACTCGACATTCTACCGCTGCTTGACATAGTTTATTGGCAAGCTGTCGTGGATACTAAAAACAGTCAACTTGAAGCAATGCCCGATGGATCTATTACCGTAGGGTTCGTAGAAGGTCATATACGAACCGAACATGATACGCATCAATTAAAACTCATACGAAAGAAATCTCAAGTTCTCATTATGATCGGCAACTGCGCCACTCACGGTGGCATTGCGGGATTAGCCAATCTCTACCCTATCGATGAGTGTACCAAACGTAAATTCGTGACTGCTGATACCGTCGTTGATAACGTCGCTGTACCAGCTGAGAATTTACCCGCTTTCGAACCAAAAGTAATTCCAAATAAGGATATCGTGAAGGTAGATGCGATGATCTACGGTTGTCCTCCCACATCAGAGAACCTGAAATCTGCCGTTTTATCGTTGGTTCCAGTCTTACTGGA
Organism: Candidatus Helarchaeota archaeon; assembly: GCA_013375405.1. The sequence goes on along the minus strand of JABXJU010000057.1, from coordinate 3,459 downwards.
TAAAAAATACTTGGATACTGTAGTTTGTGATGTATGCGAGATGCGCGGTGACGCTTGTTTATTGAAGAAAGGAGTACCCTGTTTTGGTGGTATTACAGGCGCACCTCCTGGTCTGAAATGGACTGCTGATAAAGGACCCGTTATGGGTGAATATGGGCCTACCAATAAGCCAGCACCTGAAGCAAATGATCTCTTGAATTTGGCTGCAAGTATTACGGAAGTGAGTCCTGCCGTTGCAAAAATCATACTCGAATTTGCTATCTTGTACTTCCGCTTACCACAATTGGGAAACGTCTATTTAACGGCTGACGTGTTGCAGGCAGCTGCCCAAGGCAAATCATTGCCCACTAAAATGATTGGTAATGTGCCTGCAGTGGATTTAGATGCTTTAACCCCCGATGTTGTTGGTAATCTATCTGGATTATTTACAGGACTTCCTGAAGTAACGAAGAATATTATTGGCGCTGCTGCAGTGATGCTGACAAAATCTGATGCCTTCAAACCTGGGCTACAGAATGTATGTGCGCATTGCGATAGAAACGACGGCAATATCAAATTAGTCGGTTTAAAACGGGATTATGAAGGCATAAAAGATCCGAAAACCTGCTTACTGAATCAAGGATACCTTTGCATGGGTTTCCTGACAAATGCAGGTTGTGGTGCTCAATGTCCGAACGCGAACGCTTGTTGTATTGGTTGCTATGGTGTAATGGAAGAAATCATTGAGGATCCTGCCAAATTTGAAGGTAGGATTCAAGCAATTATCGGTGCTATGCCTCTCGATGAACTCATACGTGAAATGCCAGATCCAGTCGGTGTATTTTTCAAAGCGACGGTCCCTCGAACAAAAATGTCTCCTAAAATAAAGAAGTAGGTGAAGAAAATGGGTATAGATGTTAGTGTTGATGTAGAATTTAGAAGAAAAGTGATGGATAAACACATGAGCGCTCGACTCATGTACTGCTATCAGTGTAATCATTGCGCCTACGAATGTCCCGTTGCCGCTGTGGTTGGTGAGGATGTCTATAATCCAAGAAAGTTGATCTTGCATTCTTTCTTAGGAATGAAGGGCAACATCATTGGGAAAAAGGAGAATCCTGCCTTATGGGCATGTCAAATCTGTGATAACTGCGTAGAAGTATGTCCTAATGATATTGAATTAGTGGATATATTCTATCTGTTGAGAAACATGAGTGTCAGAGCTGGTGAGGCACCTGAAGCCTACATTATGCAAGCGAAAACCATAATGGAGAATGGGAAAGCGATCCCAAGCCAACCTGCTATTCAGCGACGCCGAGAACAAATGGGACTTAAAGATTTACCCGAACCCTCCGTAAGTGATATACAAACAATCTTTAAAGAATATAAATTGGATGAGGTACTATAGTAGGTGGAAAAAATGGCCGAAATGAAATTATTTTTAGGTTGCACAATTCCGAACCGCTTACCACACCTCGAAGCATCTGCAAGACTAGTCCTTGATAAACTAGGGATTCAAGTTTCAGATGCCCCCTTCGGTTGCTGTCCGGAACCGGTCGGCTTTCATTCAGTTGACAGTGATGTATGGCTAGCAATGGGTGCAGCGAACTTAGCCATTGCAGAGGCTGAAGGGAAGGATATCGTTTCGCTTTGCAACGGTTGCTATCAATCGCTGGCTGTGGCAAATCATGAATTACAGAATGATGCGGAAAAAGCAAAGGTCAACGCAGTCTTGGCAAAGATTGGAAAAGAAGTCAAGGGCACGAGTAAAGTAAATCACTTTGTTCATGTACTCCATGACAATCTCTCTGCTATTCAAGGAGCCGTTACTAAACAATTGAGTGGTTTGAAAGTCGCAATTCATGCGGGATGTCATTACGCACGTCCTTCTGAATTACTTAAATCTGACGACACGAAGAAACCAGCCAAACAACGTGCTATAATTGGTGCTACAGGTGCTACCGTTGTAGATTATGAGGAGGAGGATCTTTGTTGTGGCAATGGGGCCTCCTATCTAAGCAAAGAGACAGCTGATACTATTACGCAAAAGAAAATTGACAGTGCTAAAGCCGCTGGGGCAAATTGTATTGTAGTTAATTGTCCTGCCTGCTTCCAGAAAATCGATGTCATGAGAGGACTACCGGTTCTTTATATAACGGAGTTACTGGCATTAGCAATGGGCGAATCCTTCGATAGCATCAATTTAAAGTACCACGCAACCAAGAAAGCTGATGGATTTGAATTAAAAGGAATCTAATTTGAGGAATGAAAGACTATATTAAGAAATTTGATATGAAAAAATTAATGAAAGGTGAAATGAATGGTAAAAACGTTAAGAATTGATCCTGTCACACGGCTCGAAGGTCATGGCGAAATAACCATTAAATTAGGTGACAATAACACTGTTGAAGACGTTCAATTCAATGTTTCATCCACGCGCTTCTTTGAGAAATTCCTCGAAGGGCGAATTGCGGAACATGCACCACGAATAGTACCACGAATTTGCGGAATTTGTCCTATTCCCCATCATCTTGCTTCTGTTAAGGCAGTTGAGGCTTGCTGGGGTATCAATCCCCCTCGACCGGCATGGAAACTTCGGGAACTTATGATTAATGGAAAACAATTTTCAAGCCATGTCTTACACATTGCCGCCCTCCAATTACCAGATCTTCTGTTTGGACCACTTGCCCCGCCTGAAAAACGCAATGTCATTGCCGTGATCAAAGCGCTTCCTGATATCGGGAAAGCTGTGATCGAAGCAATGAAATTCGGGCAGGATATCTGTGCCGCTACCGGCGGTAAGTCAGTCCACCCCGTGACTGGTATTCCCGGCGGTCAGACGAAACCCCTAGCTGAAGAAGACCGTCAAAAGTTTCTGAAGCAGATTCCAAGAATGCTTGAGATTGGCACAACCGTAGTTGAACTGGGAGATAAACTCGTAAATGACTACTTAGACGTCATCACCAAGGTTGGAACGATACCCACTTACTATTGCGGGCTAGTCACAAAAGATAAGAAGGAACTGACTATCTGGGATGGACTTTGGCGTATTATGGATAAAGAAGGCAAGATTGTAGCTGAAGTGGATCCACAAGAATATAACACCGTTGCTGCAGAGTACGTTGCGCCCCATTCAATGGCAACGCATATGTATTACAAGAATGCAGGCTATCCTGAAGGTGTCTGGAGAGCCAATACATTAGCTCGAATTAATGTTGCGGAAGATATGCAAACTCCCATGGCGAAAGACCTCTTGAAGAAATTCCGAGAAGTCTGCGGTCGACCATCGCACTTCGTATTCAGTTACATCTGGGCACGCATCATCGAAACAGTTCAGGCTCTTGAAAAGATCAAAACTCTTTTGGAAGATCCAGAAATTGTTTCAACCGATATTAAATTGGCTGATGTTCAACCCAAAGAAGGACGTGGCGTCGGCATGGTGGAGGCTCCGCGAGGAAGTCTAATTCATAACTATTGGAC